>NZ_JBHTLT010000048.1:0-59742 GCF_042679045.1 Sporosarcina contaminans
CTAGTCGCCATTAAAAAAACACCTCCGAATTGATTTCATAAGGTTCAATACCCTATTTTCAACGAAAGGTGTTTTTATTTGTCTCATTTTCTTAGGTCAGTTCCCATTTTTTATCGGCTGAGTTTTATTGATTATGTTCTGTTATTTTCTGCGTTAATCATATGATTTGTTTACGTATCTTCGGCGGTCATAGTTCCTGTTATCCAAATATGCAACCCTATTATCAATCAATTCTATGTTAATACCTTTTTCTTCTTCTCTTCCATTGCTCCAATGATGTTATTGTGATCGTATAAATGACAGACAACCTGTTGTTGTTCATTTATCGATTGCAATTCAGGTCTCTTTGTTTTGCATACCTCCATTGAATACGGACAACGTGTATGAAATGCACAGCCACTTGGCGGATTAGCTGGATCGGGAACGTCTCCCGATAAAATAATTCGTTCTTTCTTCACTTCTGAATTCACTTCTGGGACTGCAGAAATGAGTGCTTCAGTATACGGATGATTAGGCTTCTCAAACAGTTTTTCTGTTGTCGAAACTTCCACTATTCTTCCTAAATACATAACGATAACACGATCAGCAATATGCTCAACGACTGATAAATCATGTGTAATAAAGAGGTACGTCAAATTGTACTCCTGTTGCAACTCCCGCAAAATGTTTATAACTTGGGCTTGTACCGATATATCCAATGCGGATACGGGCTCATCCGCAATAATAAGTTTGGGATTTAAAATCAATGCTCTTGCAATACCTATCCTTTGCCGTTGACCTCCACTAAATTCATGGGGATATCGTTCCGCATACGATTCGTTTAGTCCAACTGCATTTAAAATCTCTTTCACCCTTCTAATTCTTTCATTCCGAGAGCCTATACCATGCACTTTTAAAGGTTCCAATAAGGTCCGCTTAATCGTCCATTTAGGATTTAAGCTTGCATACGGATCTTGGAATACCATTTGGATATCCCTTCGAAACTTTTTCAACTCTTGCTTATTCAGCGATTCAATTCGTTTGCCTTCCATCTCGATAGAGCCCTCTGTCGCTTCGTATAGTTTAATAAGCAATCTGGCCATTGTTGATTTACCGCAACCACTTTCACCGACTACACCAAGCGTTTCACCTTTATATATCTCAAAACGAACCCCGTCCACTGCTTTAACAGCTGCCTTCTGCTTTGAAAGGACACCTTTCTTCATCGGAAAATGTTTTGAGAGATTGTCAACTTTAAGAAACACTTCTTTTTCATTTTCCTTAAGCATTGACTACAGTCCTTTCTTCCTCATATAACCAGCATGCTACTTGTTTTTCGTCAGCAGCTTGGAAAAATGGTGGCTGTTCAGTTCTGCACTTCTCTTCAGCAAATGGACATCTATCAGCAAAGCGGCATCCTTTTCCCCATGACACTGGTGGCGGCACTTGGCCGGGAATGAAGGGAAGTTTCGATTGTGGCGGAGTGTTTTTGGGCAAGGATGCAAGCAAGCCCTTCGTATAAGGATGTAACGGATTAGACAAAACCGATTTAACTTCACCGCTTTCTACAATCCTGCCCGCATACATTACCAACACACGATCACAAGCCTCTGAAACCACACCTAAATCATGCGTTATTAGTATCATGGCAGTATTATTCTCTCTTTGCAGTTTTTTCAGTAACTCCAATATTTGAGCTTGAATGGTGACATCCAAAGCAGTAGTGGGCTCGTCCGCAATGATTAGCTTAGGATTACATGCGATAGCAATTGCTATCATAACCCTTTGCCGCATTCCCCCTGACAATTGATGTGGATAGCAGTCAGCAATCTCAGCAGCTCTTGCGATTCCTACTTCTTTCAATAAATTAACAATGACTGCATGCCTTTCCGCCTTTGAGAGGCTTTTATGAATCTTTAATGACTCACCAATTTGGTCACCAACTTTATATACAGGATTCAAGGACGTCATCGGTTCCTGAAAGATCATGGAGAGCTGGTCGCCGCGCAAACCGCGGAATTTCTTCTTGGATACTCCGCTTAAATCTATATCGTCAAATAGGATAGCATCTGCCTTCACTTCACCCGGAGGTTTTATTAAACCCATGACAGAAAGGGACGTTAAACTTTTTCCACAGCCTGATTCACCAACAATTCCTAACGTTTCACCCTCAAATACTTCAAAGGAAATATTATCTACTGTCACGATCTTCTGTTTATTATTCTTAAAGCTAGTAGATAAATTCTTCACGTCCAATATTTTTCGTTTCAAATTTATCGCCTCCCAAGATTACACTAGTGTCCGTAAGGCTTCATCCATTGATTTCAATAACTTTTCTAATTCTGCGTCTTTATGGGCATATGAAATCGCATGATGAAGCAAGTAATTTCCGGAGCAATATACTCCTTGCTCGCTAAGCGCATGTGTGAATTTCTGGTAGGCCTCTTTATTTGATTGGGCAGCATCTCGATAGTTATTTGGTGCTTTGTCCGAAAAATACCAATGAAAATGACCGCCTTTTCCGCGCATCATAACAGAGATATTTTTCTCTTTTGCGCTGTCATTAAATTTCTTAATGAGCATATCGGTTCTACGATCTAATACTTCCAAAACATTTAACTCTTCATAAAGCTCCATAAAAGAAAGCGATGCCGCTAACGATACTTGGTGTCCATTATAAGTTCCGACAAATGAACATGATCCCGGACCAGGCGCTGATTTACCCATTATTTCAGCTTTACCCGCAACAGCCGCCATTGGATAGCCATTGCTAATCGCCTTCCCGAATGTCGATAAATCAGGCGCAACTCCATGTCTGACCTGCAATCCGCCTTTCGATTCTCTAAAACCAGTAAGCAACTCATCGAAGACAAGAATAATCTCATATTTGGAGCATAGATCTTTCAAACCTTGAAGATATTCTTTTGACCCCGGTATATATCCAACATCGATCATTGTCGGTTCAATAATTAAAGCTGCAAGTCTTTCATGATGCGCAGCAAATATACGCTCTGTTGCGTCCAGATCATTAAAAGGTATGACAACTGTACTTTTTACAACATCTTCCTTTAACCCTAATGAACCTGGTAAGGAATTCGGCTCACTTGCATCTCCTGCAAGATCTAAATTTGGCCAAGTGCTCACATTCACTGCATCATGCCATCCATTATAAGCACCTTCCACAACCGCAATATCCTGTTTCCCTGTATAGGTGCGGGCGATGAGCATTGCATGCATAACCGCTTCCGTTCCTGTATTGGTGAACTTAACCTGATCAGCTGTTGTAACGAAGCTTAAAAACTTCTTTGCCGTTTCAATGCTTAACTCTGTTTCCAAACCTGTAATTATTCCATTTTTAAGACGCTCTTGCATCCTCTCGTTAAATTCTTCATTGTTATGTCCAAGAATGACTGCGCCATTTCCCATAATAATGTCTAAGTAGGAATTATCATCTACATCCTTAATATAGGCACCATTTGCTTCTTTAAAATAGATCGGATGCGGTTGACGAAAGCGACTATTCGAATGCACACCTCCCGGAACAAACTTACGAATGTTTTCATATAGTGTTGAAGATTTCGTCAAATTCATTTTTTATTCTCCTTATCCATATAGCCGCAGTTCTTCAGCTGTTAGCATATTTTCATACAAATAGTAATAGAATTCTTTTTTCTGACTGTCGGATATTCGTTTATAGGCTTCCTTTACTCCTTCATAGCCTCGATAATATGCATATATAAATGGAGCCCTCAGTGGGTGGCTTATAAAGCGCATCCGCGAATCAATCCACTCTTTTTGTCCAAATGCAAAGGATCTTAAAAACTTCCTCACTTCGTGTTCTGGCCTGTTCAATTCATTCAGCATATAAGATGAATTCATTCCCGCTACGGATTTGATGCGCTGGACTGTATCGGCTATCCGATCATGATCCGTCGTCATCCAATCAATAAACTGCAGACCATTGTCGCCTATCCCTTCAAATGATGGACTTGATGCCGAGTTTGTGATAACCAATGCAGCATCTGCAGGAACTTCTCCTCTTAAATAAGCTTGTTCTCTTACATATAGATGTGTAGTATGTCCTGGAAACACTTCATGTGTCGTTAGGTGTTTCAATGATTCATACGTATAATCCAAATCACCGTTGATGATCATCGTTTCATTGACATAGTCACAATAGGCACTGTAAGGAACGTCATGAACGATTTTCACTTTTATATGAATGTCTTCCACTTCCGGAAACATTTTTTCTACTACTCTTTCTTTTGCTTTATATAACAATTCATTTAGTACCGATTCAATCTCATCGAGAGGTACATGCCTACTTGCTGTCCACTGTCCGTAATTAGACTCCAGGTCGCCTCTTAAACCTATGCTTTTAAAATGCGTTTGTAACTCCTCATGTAAGTTTGCACATTGATCTGAAGTGAATGGATTATCATTTACAAATAAAAATCCCCGAACTCTACTAAGAAAATTGTTCAAATCTTTTTTCTTCCAAAGCACTAAGTTTTTAATGCTTTCGATTTGCTTGTTCATATAGAATCTTCTACGTTCATCTTGTATTGTTCTATATTCATGCTGTAACTGCACCAAATCCTCATATACATCTTCTAAGCTTGTATACGTTTCTGGCTTGAGAGTAGTTAGATTGACAGGTACTATTCCTTCGGAGTTTAACGCTTCTTCTCTTGAAGTGCTCTCATTTGTCATTTGTTTGAAAAGATGATCGAACCCTTGAACAATACGAACAAATTTGTCACCTAACAAAAAATCCTTTTCCTCATATACGATCGATTTCATAATTAACGCTCCGCCGTTTCTAAGTTTCCTAACATGTAGCCATAATCACCAGCGTTCACTTTACCTACAAGACCCCTCATTAAAACTACGATATTTTGTTCAAATGGCGTCTCAATGGTTTCAAGCAATTCAAACGTTTTAGGATTGTAAATGTTCGCTAACACCTGTTTACCTTCGATTTTTTTACCTACATGATCAAAGCTATACTCAGGCACCAACATTCCACCTTGTTTTGGCCGTATAATTTGAATTTCGCTTAATACAGTTTGCTTCGAAGAAATGACAGTGTCGCCAGGAATCATTTTCAAATACTTCAGACAATTAATAATACCTTTAATTCCTCTATCGATATGCTCCCGGAAGTTAGGGCCTCCACCGATCTCAACAGTTACACTCGGAATGCCTTTCTCCGTTGTATATGTCGCAGTAGTTCCTTCATATACGTCAGCAGGGCGATACAAAAGCGGAAAATCAAATGCTCTTGACATCTCTTCTGCATTCTGAATATAGACATAATCTACAATCGGAACTGCCCCACCTGCATGTAAATCAATATAAAAGTCCACTTGATCCAAAAAGTTTACTACGATACTCTTTGCTAATTGCTCACTTACCCAACCATTTTCATTTCCCGGAAATAATCTGTTTAAATTATTCATATCTAAAGGCGTGTTACGAGATAATGCCTCAAATGCCAATGGATTTGCCACAGGCAATAAAAGAAGCGTCCCCGATAGTTCTTCATCGTTGATCGACTCATAAATTCTTCTAATAATTTCGCTACCAATAATTTCATCGCCATGGATTGCTGCTGAAATGCCTAAAGTCGGTCCCGGCTTGCTACCTTTAATTGTATGGATGCCTAATGAAACTTTTTCTCCGTTCGATAAATGCGTAACAGTAACCTCTTCGAATTTTCTACTCATGTCTACGTACTCCCTTTCATCTTCTTTTTAGTTTTGTATCTGTTAAATCTCTAATTCCATCGCCAAGGAGATTAAAGCCTAATACTGTAATCATGATGGCAATTCCAGGATAAAGAGAAAGATGGAACGATTCTCTTATATACTTCATCCCGAAAGCTAAGGTCCATCCCCAACTTGCTTCTGGGGGCTGTATGCCCAAGCCTAAGAAACTTAGTGTCGCTTCCGAAACAATTGCAACGCCAATGCCTAAAGTAGCGACAACAATGATGGGTGCCATCGTGTTCGGTAGAATATTCAGAAAAATTATTCTAAAATCTGAAGATCCTATTGTTTTTGCCGCCTGAATATACTCTTCTTCTTTTATCGAGAGGACATTTCCACGGACAATCCGTGTATAGTTCGTCCAATAGACAAAACCAAGTGCAATAATAACGTTATTTATCCCTGGACCTAACGATGCAACTAAAGCAATTGCTAACAAAATAACCGGGAATGATAAAAAGATATCTACAATGCGCATAATAATCGTATCAATCAGCCCGCCATAATACCCCGCAATCAATCCCAACGTCACTCCGATCACCATGGATACCGCAACTGAAACAATACCTACATGCAATGAAACTCGTGCACCATAGACCAATCTTGTAAACAAGTCTCTTCCATACTGATCTGTTCCTAAAATATGATTTTCTTCTCCAGGCTTCAACAATGCCTTACCCATATCCATTTCATACGGATCATGCGTTGTTAGCAATGGAGCGAAAATAGCGCATAGGACAACGATCGAAACGATTATTCCTCCTATGAATGCTGATTTGCTCTTTAAAAGAAGACTTGCCTTATCCTTTAAATTAAATCTATAAGGTTTTTCTTTCTCTATATTGAGCTCCAATTTTTTCACCTACTTACTGTTGCTGTATTTTTGGATTAATCAACGAGTACAATACATCGATTAATAGGTTAATAAGGGCAAACAATAGAGCTACTACTAATACCGACCCCTGAACTACTGGGAAATCTCGTTGACTAATTGCAGTAATGAGCAGCCTTCCAATTCCAGGCCATGCAAACACTGTCTCAGTAACAATAGCCCCTCCAATTAGATTGCCAAATTGCAAGCCGATAATTGTTACAATCGGGATCAATGCATTTCTGAAAGCATGTTTCATAATGACATAGAAATTTTTTACGCCTTTCGCTTCAGCTGTTCTAATATAATCTTCATTTAGCACTTCTAACATGGCTGATCTCACCATTCGTGTAATAAATGCCGCACTCATCAGCCCTAATGTCAATGCAGGTAAGATTAAGTGCTTTAAACTCTCCATGACATAATAGATATTTCCTGTTTTAATCGTTTGACCAATTGCACTGTATAGCGGATCGCCTCTACCGAATGATGGCAATATGTTCAGATCAACTGAAAAGAACAAGATGAGCAGCAGTCCTAACCAAAATACCGGAATGGAGACACCTAATTGGGCAAAAAACATACTTGAATAATCGATCCAAGAAAATTGTTTAACTGCTGACCAAATGCCAAGTGGGACCGCAATGATTAGTGCGATTATCAGCCCTAAAACAGCTAATTCGAGCGTTGCTGGCAAATGAGACATTACAATAGAAGAAACTGATTCATTTTGGATAAAGGATTGTCCCAAGTCTCCCTTCGCTAATCCAAGCAAAAAATGCCCCAATTGTACAAAAAACGGATCATTTAAGCCCATCTGTTCTTTAAAACGGTGTACTTCCTCTTTAGTAGCGTCTTGTCCCAATAATGTAGTGGCGGGATCACCCGGCACTAAAAATAACAGAAGAAAGACAAGGACTGATATTCCTATTAATACAGGAATTAATTGGACTAATCGTTTACCTATAAATCGAGCCATCTTACCACCCCTAAGAGAAGGGGGCTCTCCCCCCTTTTCCATTTATTGAATTGATACGTCTTTTAAACTGTAAAAGCTTCCATTTGAATAGGGAGTAAACCCATCGACATCATTGCTGTACATGGCGAAGTAACCTTGATACAACACTACATTGTAAGCAACATCTTCCGTTACAATTTGTGCAATCTCCTTATACATCTCTTTTCGCTCATTTTGATCTGCTGAAGCTCTCGCACTTTCTAATAATTCATCCACTTTAGGATTATTGTATTTTCCATAGTTGCTGCCGCTAGTCGAATGGAATTGATTATAGGTGGCGCGATCAGGATCCGTTAAATTTAGCCATCCTAACAAGGCAATATCATATTTTCCTTCCATCAAATTTGCGCTGAATGTAGACCACTCATTTGTTACTACCTCCGTTTTTATACCGTTTTTCTCAAATTCATTTTGCAAATACTCCACCATTTGCATCCGATTTGGATCCTCACTATGCGTAGATAACTGGATTTTAAATAGCTTGCCGTCTTTATCGTAAAAGCCATCCCCATTTGTATCCTTCCACCCAGCTTCCTCAAAAAGTAGTTTTGACTTTTCCGGATCGTAAGGAAAGGTTGGTACATCGTCTGTATACGCCCAAGACGACGGAACTAAAGGAGATAATCCTGGTTGATCCATATTTCGATAAACATCTTCTGAAATAACTTCTTTATTAATTAAGTGAGAGATTGCTTGCCTCACTTTCACATCTTTGATTACATCGCTCTCCTGATTGAAGTTTAAATAAGTAAAACCAAGCCCTTCTTTTTCTTCAACAACAAAGTCATCGTTCTCTTTCATTCTTTGTATGTCTTGCGGTGACAATGGAGAATGTACAATATCAATGTCTCCCGCTTCCAGTGAAGCTACACGTGTCGTATTGTCAGGAATTATGAAATACGTAACTTTTTTCGTTTTCGGCGCGCCTGCCCAATAGTCTTCATTTGCTTCAAACTGTATTTTATTGTTCTTGTCCCATTTGACCATCTTATACGGTCCTGTTCCAATCGGTTCAGAAGCCATTTTCTGTTCATCATTTTCAGCAATATGCTTCGGCACAATTCCAATGTCCAAATAGCTCAATAACGGCGCATATGGCTGATTTAAATTAAACTGAACCTTGTATTCGTCAATCACTTCCACTGATTCAATTGGTTGATACATAGATATAAACGGTGCTTTAAAATCCGGATCTAAAATTTTGTCAAAAGTATACTTAACATCCTCTGCGGTGAACGGCTCACCATCATGAAACTTCACATCTTCTCTCAGTGTAAACACCCATGTTAGCGGGTCTGGATTGTCCCATTCAGTCGCCAATGACGGCTCTGGTTCCTGTGTATCAGATAGACGGATTAATCCATCAAAAACGATATCAGTAACCCGTTTTCCAGATGATTCATTTGTCAGTCGGGGATCCATGGAACCCGCATCAATATCCAATCCAACACGTATTTCGCCTTTTGCCTCTCCCGATTGCTCGCCATTAGAAGCACCTGTGGAATTAGGATCCTCATAACTGCATCCCGCAATGAATAGCATCAATACAAGCAAGCCTGCAAACAAACGTCCTTTTTCGATTTTCATGTTCTTATTCTCCTTATACTCTTTCTTCTTCCAATATGAGTAGTTCTTTCGGTAATTTGTTTAAGCATTCCGATCCAGTCTTCGTAACAAGAACAACATCTTCAATTCGAAGACCATAATTTCCTTGCAAATACAATCCAGGACCAACAGTGACGACCATCCCCTCCTTTACAATTTCAGTATTGTTGTGGTGAATATATGGCAATTCATAAGCCTCAATTCCAATACCATGCCCCGTGCCATGGATAAAATATTGTTCGAGATTGTATCGTTTTAAATAGTTTCGAATGGATCGGTCTATTTCCTTCAACTCAATTCCCGGCCGAATGATATCCAAGGCAATTTGTTGGGCTTCAAGCAAACGTGAATATAATGTTGAATAGGCTGAAAATATTTCCGATCGTGCAAACATTCTTGTCATGTCTGAACAGTAGCCATTAAATTTTGCTCCTATATCGACTAAAAGAGGTTCATTTGGAAGAATCATTGTATTTCCCGCTTTGTGATGCGGATTTACGGTATTAACTCCTGATGCAACAATAGGAGTAAACGAAACTTCATCGACCTCATAGTTATCAAAAAAGGAGACAACCATTTGCGCTATCTTCTCCTCAGTTGTTGGATAGGTTTGCAATTGAACCGTTTGGAGCATAACAGCATCGGCAATTCGGGCAGATTGCGATAATGCATTGATTTCATTCTCGTCTTTTATCTCGCGAAGCCTTTCAACACAGTCGGAAATAGATAGTGTAAGATCTTTTCGATTTTGAATGATGTAGTACATGGCAGAGGAAACTAAGTTTTCATCGATTCCTACTCTCTCATGCAAAGGGATTTGTTGTAATATCAAATCAATTGGATAATCTCCGTCCCGATAGAACGTGACATGAAACGGAAAATCCTCTGCAACGCCTTCTGAGAAAATGCTGTTTACAAAAAAACGGATATCTCCTTGTGAATTAATCGTACAAGCAGAAATTCTTTTGCCTGTATCAAATGTAAAATGAAACAAATATGATAAATTCTCTTTAGAAACAAGTACAAGGCGATCCAGTTTCATTTCGTTCATTTTCGCAAGCAGTTTTCTCAAACGTTTATTGTTCATTCATCTTCCTCCATTGTCTCTCGATTTTTTTAATAAAAAAGGGCAGAACTAAAAAGCATCTTGCGCTTTTTAGTTCTGCCCGGGTTTGAAATTTTTGGTATTGAGAAGGGATACTCCTCAACAAAAGATCAAGCAAGCGAACTTTATTCTGTTTTTTATGAGTATAGAGTCAATTGAATTAACTGTCAACAGGTATTTTCATACTTTTATAAATTTGAAACTGGTTATAAGCATCTTTCATCGCCATCACAATAGCTTTCTTCCCTAATCCAAAATATCTTTTTTCAAAAATATCTATTTGCTCCTCGATTCCTTCTCTTAAACAATGCCCTACAAAGATTGTATTAATAAAGTCTGTGCACATATTTGTAATGAATGTACTTGAAGCATTAATAATTTTGTCTGTCCTTGGATCAACCTCAAAACCGACCCCCATCACTCCATACAAATTTTTAGCTGCCATCCCATCAGGGAGACGTGAATATCCAGTACAAATAATTGTATCTTGCGGTTTCAAGTTAATCCCCCCAAAAATGTATTAGCTAAATCACTCGATTTATTTTATAATTCCGAACCTCGAGATAATAATACCACAATTCAGAACATCAGTAAATATAGAAATTTAATAATTGAGATTATTATATAACAACTAAATGTTTTTTCTTAGACGTGCGACTGACAGCGAAAATTCTTCTTGAACTTGTAAACATAACACTGAAAATATGTAATGAATAAACCTTATAAAATCCAAATCAATTCGTTCTCTCTAAAAAAAGACGTACTGAATTATGAAATAGGTAAAAGTCTTTTTATCACCAGTTATTTATGAAACCAATTTTATAAAGACGGTCTCCCATTCAAAGGGAAACCGCCTTCTTATATATACGAATACACGTTTCAATTGTTAAATAACATTTGTGCATCTATTATTTTATTTGTATATTTTTATGCTAAACCTGCCACTTCCTTCAATATGTCCAGTTAGTGTACATCTCCATTATGATTTCTTTTTAATAGGAAACCAAAGTTCCATCTTCATATGGTCGATCTCTGTATCATCAACATCATCATGGTATACTTCTAATCCATAGTCAGCGGCAATTTGATATTCTGATTGGTCGATCCACCTATAAAGTGCATCATACAGATTGCCAGCTTCCCCTTTCGGTCCTTCATATGTTGTAATTGCGTACATATTGTCAGGGAATTCGACACCTTCCATTCCTTCTGGCGGGTTCGATAAATCATCCACTTCCACACATGCAATCCATGTAAAAGGATCTGTATCCGGATTGTAGTTTGGTGGATCCATATAAATTCCATATCCAACTGTTGGATTGATTCGATTGTTAATTTCATCGACTCTTTTATTGAAATCGTCATGTAAAGTAGTAATCAACTTTTTCCTTCGCTCATCACGCAATAAGACAGACAACTTCATTCCCATCACTTTGAAGGTACTTTTACTTTCTGTTCGAATATCCATATTCTTTCTTCCTTTCTTCCCTTTTTTATTCATAATGGAAACTGTCCTTTTACAATGAATTTTTCAATAGAATACTTCTTCAGTATCAATTCCTAATAGGTATGGTAATTTGCAGGCGGAATAAATCACTATAAGCTTGACGAATGCTGCTCTATTATTTAATGACAGGAATCATCATGTCAAACTCAGGATACGGATCTTGGATCATAGGGTATTTTTCAAAACGGGTTAACCCGTCAGGATTCGTTTCTTTATATTGATTTTGATGAATCCAGCGATACATATTGTTATAGGATTCCTTCAAAGTCTGCCCTTTATGATGCTTGCATTCAGCATACGTGAAACGTGGAACTGAAATGATTTCCATTCCATCGGGGATCTGCTCCGTCAACTTTACTTCCACGGCTGAATCATGAACATATGTTTCTCCTCCTTGCTGGGCATGGAAGGATATGTCGAGAAGAACTTCCGAGTTTACCAAAGTATTGATATCACCAATGCGTTCTATCATTAATTGCTATACAGCGCAAATCCCGCCGGCGCCCGCATCAGCAAATGTTCCTTCCCATTTTATTCCGATCGCCTGAAATGCGCTTTTGATCGTTAAAGAAATATCATTTTTTGTGTCATCAATCTTTTCTCCTTCAATTATTCGATGCATCACATTGCACGTTGAACCGATTTCCGTCAATATCGGTAAAGTCTAAAAACAAATTTCCTTGCCCATCATCGTCTATTTCTGTCACTTGAATACCATAGGATTTTAACCGTTCATACAATTGATAGATATCTATCGTTTGCAACCCGATAACCCCATGTTCCCGTCCATTTTGCTCAAACTGAATAGGGCTTGCATCCTTCGATTCCAGCAAAAACAGCATCTGCCCTGAAGAAAAATTCAATTGAGCTAATTTCTCGTTTTTCATATGCCAAATAAATTGCAATTCCAATACATCCCTATACCAAGCAACCGAACGTCTAATATTTTTTACTGGAATTTGTACATACATAATTTGCTCGATCATTTTGAACCTCTCACCTTTAATTTTCTCTTCAGCAATCCTTTATGAAACAGGTGGCCAACCGCTCCAAATATCGATTTTGTTGCCATCCATATCATAGACATAAAAGTTTTTACCACAATCGTCATTGTCCACAATCTCAGTGATAGTTGCACCATTTGCTTTCAAAGCCTCATATAAACGTTGAAAATTGTTTACTTCCAAAGTGATTGAGCACTGTTCTGTTCCATTAATCTCCGTAAAATTTGCATTGACTGCATTTTTGCTTTTAATTAAAAAGATAGATTGTCCTGAGTTTAGGACAAGTTGTGCTTGATCTGCATCCTCTTCAATCGGCCCCATTGTCTTCAATTGCAAATGCTCTTCATACCATTTCGCGGATGCCTTTGGATTGTTGACCGGCAAATAGATCGTTTCAATCTTTTTTACGATTTCTCCCATTTATTCATCCCCCATTTTGACATACTATAAGTACTCATTTAATGAACAAAATGCTCTTTATATTTTAATCTCCCTTCCCGTATTAAAATAGTACTGCTTGAACTCAAAAGAATGATGCTTTCTTATGTAGTTAAATTATCTATCTAACTTTGATTATACAAAGTATATTGACTAATCTAATAAATTTATCATATAGTAGAATTTAATACGGAATTGTTATTTGCGAGAAAATAAATAATGAGTACAAGGAGAAAATCCATGAAAGATTATGGTAGGACGATTCGAAAAATTAGAGAGGAAAAAGGATATACGATTCAGCAATTATCAGAAGGGATTTTATCTACTTCCTTTTTGTCCAAATTTGAACGTGGAAATTCAGACATAACTGTAAGCTACTTTTTTAAAATTTTAGAAAAACTCTCCCTTTCGTACGATGAATTCCTATTCGTCCATAATGATTTCAACCTTGATAATTTCGAAGTCTTTTTTGATATAGCAGACCAAGCTTACGTCAGTCGGGATCTTTCCCAACTACAAAATTTAAAAGAAATTCACTTGGAAAAATGGAGAACTACTAATATTGCAGCATATCGCTGTAACACATTAGCATTAGACGTTTTAATAAGTATTTTAAAAGACGAATTTGTGAGCGCCGAAAAAGAAGCCGTTGCATTTTTATTTGATTACCTTTTTAAAGTAGAAGTTTGGGGGTATTATGAATTGCGGTTATATAGCGCCACAATGTTCCTTATGCAACCAGAAATGGTTTTAACACTTTCCGAAACAGCCTATACAAAAAGCATTTATTTAAGAAAGCTCTCAAAGGTAAATCAAATTATTATCTATATCCTTTTAAATACACTCACGTATTTATTGAGACATAAGAAATATTTAAGTGAATGCAAAGTATTCATAGGATATTTAGATGAAATTTCGATCCCGGAAAAAGATCTTCTTTCACGCAATCATTTACTATACTTGCAAGGGATTTACGAAATACAAAAAGGTAATCAAGAGAAAGGCATAGAAGTCGTTCAGAAAGCGATTTCCATGTTTAGGGAATTAGGTTCAACGGGTCTCTTAATTGAAAGAGAAAATTATTTGAAAATCATTTTGAAGAACAATGAACGTTAAGAAATGGTTAGGATATTTGTTCAAAATGGAAGACGCTCATTAAACAAATGAAAGCCAGTCAACACCATAACGACTGGCTTCATTTTTATATTCAACACACTCGTTTCGTTATCAACGAAAGGTAATTCACACTCTCACCCCCAACTCTCCAACCTCCCCCTCAACTTCTTCAAAATTCTCTCCCTCCGTTTCTTCACCCCCGCCACACTGATGCCGATTCTCTTGGCACACTCAGCTTGGGTGCATTTGTCAAAGAATAGCCATTGCAGCAATTGCCGTTCTTCCTTTGTTAAATTGCCTAAAGCATGTGGAAGAAGGGCAATCGATTCGTTTTCTTCTACCTCTTCCCCACCGATTTCTCTAATTAATATTTCGTCTTCTGTCGGCATCGTACGCTCTTCCACACGGCTTTCTTTTTTCATTTCATCTAACATTGCGCCGCGAATGGATCGGTATGCGAAAGGCGTAAAATTTCCTTTTTCCTCGTCATAACGCGTCCAAGCTTGCCAGAGGGCTACTCTGCCTACTTGCCGATACTGTTCATGGTCTCGGTAAATATGCAATTGGCGAATGCATGCGGAAATCATTGGTTCATATTGCGTTAACACGTCTTCAAAATTCAACACGTAGTTGACCTTTCCGATCGTGCACGATTCAGTTTATTCCCGGGTGTCTTCATCGTAGAGGGAAGTACGATTGAATACCAATTCGCATTCGAGACATTTGACATACTAAACGTCCACTATAGACAGGTGAAAAGAAATAGTTTAATGATAGAATCTTGAAATTAATATGTATTTTTGTACTACTCGAATAAATTGTATGATACTATATAAATATGTGGTATTAAATGAATAAGTTTGTAAATAAGGGAGGATCAGTATGAAAGATTACAGTTTATACCTTGATCATCGAGCATTGGCACTGCAACATGTCCATACCGGTGAATACTTGTCCGAAATTGTTACAACTCATGGAGTCTATCACTCAAAGTTAAGCCCTACCACATTGCTTAATCGGGCATGCCTTCGCAATCACTCTTCAATGAAAGGTCGCGAGGAGGCTGTTCGAAAAGTGTTCGGTTTCGTACAGAAGCCGCCATTCCTCATCTCGGAAGATGTAGGCGTATTTCCGATCATGTCATCCGAACATCCGGAGTGCACTTGGATTTTCAGTCACTTCTTCAATATGGAGGTGCTTGGAAAGAAAAGAACAAAGCTCATTTTCATTGACGGCACGGAGATTATCGTTCCTGTTTCCCATGACGTTGTTATTAAACAGAAAACAAAGCTGCATACGCTTCTTAGCCATAGCTATCAATTAAAACAAGCTTACTTCGCTGATTATCCGCACTCATTCGTAATGGAAAGAAGCGACACAACCTATTCAACGTCCAGCAGTAAAAAGAAAAGAAAAAGGTAGCTACGAAAAACAACCAGCCATCCTTACGAAAATTTCGTCGGGGAGGTTGGTTGTTTTTTTATATCTATTTATTGTATTTCAAAAAAATGTTCGATTCAGTATCCCTTTTGAACCCTCCTCTCTATATAGAAAGTAAAGGGGGAATGAAACATGACACATTATTTAAAAGCATACGCACGCTTCACTACAATTGAGGAATTGGACGCAGCAGCAGAGCAACATCTCTTCCGTCACTATGATCATTTAACGAAATCTGATCGCCAAGTGCTGGACATCATCCGCCGCTACTCTGTGAAATACGGCGCAGCACATTTAAAACATTGTACGATTGAAGAGGCAATCGGAAAATCCAACGTCACTGTAAGACGCGCAATCCGCAAATTAGTCAGACTAGGCATCATCGAAAAAGTTCACTATATCCGTCCTGTCATGAGCGGGTTAGGAGCTAATATTTACATTATTTTGCCTGTCGATGACCATGGGAAAATGAACGATCGTAACAATGGTAACAAACCGCATAACGACACGGAAAAAGACAAAGAAACAGAGGACGAAGCTTTTCTTTCTAAATCCTTACAAGATAAAGATCTTAAAACCACGTCTCCTATGGAACTGTCAAAGTATTCCACAAGCCTTTTTAGCAAAATGAAAAAATTGCTTGCCCGGACGATCGGCAATACAAAAATAGCCCGTGAACTGTTTGGAATCCATAGGGCCATTTCGGGAGGCATGCTAAAGTTTGATATTTACAAAGAGGACAAGCATGTGTTTGAAGAACTACCATACCGTGCACTGCTAATTACAGTAATGGCGACAAAACGAAAAGCGATCCGCAACTTGCCGGGATATTTCAAAGGTGTGCTGGAAAAATTGATTGACGAGACATACTTCAACGATATTTTTATGCTATTTGATGCACCAGTTGAATATAGTGATCGTATCCTCTAAATTATCCCATTATATTATATTTTCAAAGTGATTTTTTATCAACAAACCCTCCGATACTTTACAAACAGCTTTAAATATCAAATAATTTACAACTGTCACCATCTTGGAACATTGTAAAAATTATAATATTCCTATAGCATTTTAAAGCGCTTACATGTTATTCTTTATATAGTAAGGAGGGTTTATATTGTCAAAATTAACAAAACAACAAATGATCGATAGCGCTCCGCAAACAGGGTTCTTCGGACACCCCAAAGGGCTATTTACGCTATTTTTCACTGAATTTTGGGAACGCTTTTCGTATTATGGGATGCGCGCGATCCTTGTATTCTATATGTACTATGAAGTTACAAAAGGTGGGCTCGGATTAGATAAGACCGTCGCACTTTCAATCATGTCGATTTATGGTTCACTTGTTTACATGTCTGGAATTATCGGTGGATGGTTAGCCGACCGAGTCTTCGGAACGACCAAATCCGTTTTCTACGGCGGTATTCTCATTATGTTAGGACATATTGCTTTGGCGATTCCAGGCAACTTGGCACTATTCTTCACATCAATGGTACTGATCGTACTCGGAACAGGTTTATTGAAACCGAACGCTTCCAGTGTTGTCGGAGACTTGTATGCAGAAAACGATAACCGCCGTGACGCCGGGTTCAGTATTTTCTATATGGGTATCAACTTAGGGGCATTCATCTCTCCGCTCATTACAGGTGAATTGATGAAGACAAGCTTCCACTTAGGGTTTGGTGTGGCAGCTGTCGGAATGTTCTTCGGTTTAGTCGTATTCGCTATGACAAAAAAGAAAAACCTTGGACTTGCTGGTTCGCAAGCTCCAAATCCATTGCAGCCATCTGAGAAAAAACGTGTTTACACGATCTTCACGGCATCGGCAATCGTCATTGCAGCCTTAGTTGCAATCTCGATTCCACAAGGCTGGTTGACGTTCGATTCATTCGTTAATCTCGTAGGAATATTGGCTTTCCTAATTCCTGCAGCTTATTTTATCGTAATGTATAGAAGCCCGAAAACAAACGAGGTGGAACAGTCCCGTCTATTAGCTTACATCCCACTCTTCTTGGCAGCTGTCCTATTTTGGGTAATTGCTGAACAAGGAGCGACGATTTTAGCACTTTACGCAGATACACGGACAAATTTAAACTTCATAGGTATTGAGCTTTCACCGGCTTGGTTCCAATCGTTCTGGCCATTGTTTGTTATTTTCCTTGCACCGTTGTTCGCTGTGCTTTGGACAAAATTAGGCGATCGTCAGCCGTCCATCCCGAAAAAGTTTTCATTAGGACTGTTGTTTGCTGGGCTATCTTTCATCGTCATTTTATTGCCAGGCTATTTTGGTGGAACCGATACGCTCGTTAACCCGCTTTGGTTAGTGCTTAGCATTTTCTTCGTGGCAGTCGGAGAATTATGTCTCTCCCCTGTCGGTCTATCAGCAACTACGAAGTTAGCGCCAGCCGCTTTCTCAGCACAAACGATGAGTTTATGGTTCCTTTCGAATGCTGCAGCACAAGCATTAAACGCACAGCTCGTTAAGTTTTATTCCGCAGAAACTGAAGTGCTTTACTTCGGTTCAATCGGTGGAGCTGCAATACTTTTCAGTATCGTGCTATTCCTTATCTCGCCACTAATTCAGCGATTTATGAAAGGCATTCGATAGTTCATAACAAAATATGCTATACGAAACACCTCTCAAGACGGTTGAGGTCACCGAGAAAGTTCACTTGAAAGGGCTCCATCAAAAAATGTTGATTTGCGTTCCAAGCGGACACTTTCCGTGGGGCGGGCGGAGAGCCAATCAAACAGCGCAAGGTTTGATTGGCATTATTTCTGCGCCTTTGGCAGAAATAATGCATCCGTTTCTGTGCTCGTACCGCTCCGCTTTTATTCACAAAGTCCGTTCCATGTATCGGCTTCGCTTATCCCACAGGAGTCGCCGCTCTACACTCCAATCAACAGAACTAACCTCAATAAAAAGAGAATATAGAAATGTGAAGACAAAGCGATCCACTTCCTTTCATCGGGAAATGGATCGCTGTTTGATTGCATAGATAACAGATTAAAAATTAAACTATAGTTACTCTATCATTCAATTATCATGGTACATTTGAATAAACCTTTTAACAATTACCCCTGAATAATATTGATCAAATCATAAAAATAATATTTACGATTTCGCCTCCGATCATCTCCAAATACCATTCCTAACTGCTCTAATTCTTGTAGTCCTGATCTTACTGTCTGCTGTGTAAGACCTGTATAATTAGCAATTTGAGCAGCATTTGTAATAGGTGAGTGAAATAATGTACCCCATACTTTTCTTGTAGAATTCTTAGTGATTCGCTTGACACCTTCTTTGAACAACTGTTCAGCGCGATCCAATTTTTCATACTGATGATCTGCCATCCGAATGGTTGCATCCATAAAAAATACGATCCAACCTTCCCAATCCGGATTTTTCCTGCCTATACCACGGATACCATTTAAAAAAGCATAATATCTGAATTTCTCCTTTTCAAGTTCCTCACTTAAGAAAAAGAATGGTGATTCAATTAACTTTGTTTGTAAAAGATAAAGAACGATCAAGATTCGCCCAAGCCGTCCGTTCCCATCTAAAAATGGGTGGATTGACTCGAATTGGCCATGAATGATGGCACATTTTATAAGCGGATGCAATTCTTGTGGTTGCTCTTCCTTATAAGGATGCCCATTCATGAATAACTCTAAGTTTTTCATGTATTCATCCATCAACTGTGGCTCTGGAGGTATATAGGAAGCCTCTTTTGGATTATTGGAAGGGCCGATAAAGTTTTGGACTCTTCGATATTGTCCTGCTGCGCTAATAGCACCCCTAGCATCTTTCATTAAAGTCGCATGAAGTCGACGAATTAATCTTTCACTTAGAGGATAACCGTTTCTGATTTCTTCAATTCCAGTTTGTAACGCCTCTCGATAGTTTCGAACCTCAACCTTTTGCCAGTCTTCGCTAATTTCCAACTGGTCTTCAAGCATGTCACTAAATGTAACTTGGGTACCTTCAATTCTAGTCGACTCAACAGATTCAAATAATGTGAGAAGCTCTAAGAAAGATTTGTTCACAATAGAGTAATTCAATTTCTCTTTCAATCTTTCTAACTTTGATGAAGCCTCTACAACTTTCCTATAAAGCTTTAGCTCCGTTTCTGGAGAAAATGATAACGGAAGCATGGGAAGTGAATATGGACTTTTCATATAATATGCTCCTTCATTAAGTAAATAATTATATTTTTTCATCCTTACAACAGTATATACCACTTGTAAGGTAAAAAATACAATGAAATTAAACTTATTTTGCTGTGCAAATGATCCACTACGTAGTAAGGTGAAAAATAAGTACATTACTAATTCTACTGTGTTATTAGAACCGTTCAAATCGTGGATAAATAGGTAAAAACGATGCTATTTCAGCTTTTAGAGTGATAAGATAATATAGTGTAGAGAAGGGGTGAATTGATTTGAAGAAATACTATACGCTATTGTTTATAAGTTTATTTGCGTTTGTTCTGGTCGGCTGTTCAGATCATATTAAAACAGTTGACACCAAAGAGGCAGAAGCAATTGACGTCTCGGATTATTTCCCGCCAATCGGCATGATGAGAACATATAACCAATACGATCCCGACGGAAAAACAGTTGAAGCGATCGATACAGTAAATTTATCGATCAACTCTGACGGGCCAGACACAGTGTACATTCATGAGAAAGGCGGAATGGCTTCCGAGTCCATTAAGGAATACGTCGTTAACGAAAAGGAAGTTCGGCTCGTTTATGTCGTCAATGCATTGAAAAATGAAGAAACGGCTATTGTAGAACTGTCCAACAAACCGAAATGGGAAAAGAATGACAGCGACAAATCAATTAGTTATTTGACTGCAACCGGCTTGACTGTTGAAGTTCCGGCCGGCAAATACGACAATGTAATTGAAGTGACGACCGTCATCCCAAATGACAAAAAGGGTCGCAAAACTGTACATTATTATGCGCCTGAAATCGGTCTCATTAAAACGGTATTCGGCTTTGAAGACGGAGACAACTTTACATTTTCCGAGTTAAAGTCTTTGGAAATGAAAGAAGATACAAGCGAGGCAGATCATCAAGTTAAACAAGATGAAGAAACAACAACCGATGCAACAGAAGATGAGGAAACTACGAGTGCAGATGCAAAAGAAGGCGTCTATTCGAATAAGCAATACGGATTTTCATTCGAAATGCCTGCCGACATGCTGAAACGATTGACTGCTGACACTGGCTCTTGGGATTCTGACGCTATCGCAACAGTCGATTTCACTTTCACCGATACAGACCGGTCAATTGAACAAAGTCTCTTCAGCATTATCGTTTTTGAGAATGATGGCAATGCCGACAACTGGGAGCATACCGTTTACAAATACGTCGGCTCAAATGATTCCTACATATTCGCCTATACAATGTCGAGCGAACCGAATGAAGAGATGTTGAAGCCGGAAAATGAAGATTTGTTGAAGAAAGTGCAACAAATTGCAGAAGTATCCCGGCAATCGATGGAGACGTTTGAGGCAGAATGAATGATGAGGACCGGCATGTGGATTTAGCACATGCCGGTTTTTCATTATGAAAAAACGTTACTTTTATAGGATTGGAGGCTCTTTGGGAAACCCCTCCCACACCAAATAGCTTTTGTCTGTAAACCGTTACAACTACCAACCCATCTTCTTCACAAAACTGGCCAGCCATAGATCGAACGCCATGTCGATTCCAATGCTTCCCTACCCCTTTTAATGTCTGATCTTTTAATATGTCTGTGAAATTACCGGCTATCCCCTTCAGCTCCATAAAAAGAAGCACCGATCCAAGTCTTCTGGTATGGATATCGTCAAAAACATCCAAAAAAACTGGAGGTGCTTCCTATAAACTTTGAAGTCCCTTGCTTAGGCATCACAACGGATCATCAACAGCTGTTGTTAGTCAAACGACCTTAGATTTTCGCCACTCTCTACAAATCTTCACGAGTTCGATCGGCTTCAAATTACAATCGAAACTTTCCAACCGACTCTTGTAATTCTTCAGCCATATAGGATAACGAAGATGCCGACGATGCGATTTCTTCCATAGAGGCTAATTGTTCCTCTGTCGCGGCTGAGACATCCTGACTCTGATAAGTCGTTTTGTTAGCTATTTCATCAATTGCTCGAACGGCTTCCACTACTTGTTCTGTTCCTTTCGTCATTTGCTCAATTGATTCCGATACTTCTTGAATTTGATGAGAAACATTATACACAAATTGCTGGATCTGTTTAAATGAATTCCCTGCATCGTTTACAACATTAATGCCCTTTTCAGTCTCTTCTGCCCCTTTATTCATGGACGCCACTGCTTGTCGTGTATCCCCTTGAATGGAAGAGATAAGGTGACGAATGGTCTCCGTTGATTTTGCCGACTGCTCCGATAGCTTTCTCACCTCATTTGCCACAACTGCAAAGCCTTTTCCATTTTCACCGGCTCTTGCCGCTTCAATGGCTGCATTTAAAGATAAAAGATTGGTTTGGTCTGCAATATCAGATATTACATTCACAATTTGATTAATTTCCTCTGAACGTTCTTCTAATGAATAAATGATTTTTCCTAAATCCGTAACAGACTCATTAATGGATTGCATTTGTTCAACAGATAGTTGTATTGCCTGTTCTCCATTCCTTACAATGTATAGTGCTTCATTGGACGTGCGAGAAACGTTTTGGGAGTTCTCTTCAATTTGATGAATTCCTAAAGACATTTCTTTTACAACTTCAGTTGTTTGTTTTACCATTTCTGTTTGCTGCTCCGTACCGATTGCCACTTCTTGAATTGCATTCGCAACCTGTTCTGTCGCTTGACTGTTTTGTTCTGAGCTTGCATTCAACTCTTCTGAAGAAGATGCCAATAGCTCCGCCTTTTCACCAACGTTCTGAAGCAACTGACGCAATTTAAAGGACATCGTATTATACGCCTTTGCTAATTGACCGATCTCATCCTTCGATTCAGTCAAATGAGTCTCCTGAATGTTCCCATCCGCGATGCTCAAAGATAATGCAGTGACATCCTTTAACAAAGTTATTTTCTTTCTAATCGCCAAATAAAATACGGTAATGCTGATTAAAATAATAATAAGTGTACCAACGACAATAATCGTCTTCACAATGGCCAAATCTTCATAAAACTCATCTTCAAATACAGTAATTCCTATATACCAATCCCATGGCTCAAAATGTTCCATATAGGTGATTTTTTTTCTTGTCACGCCGTCGTCACTATTAAAATCATCAAAATAGACATAGCGATCCTCTATATTTTCAGCAAGCGAACCTTTTACCATCTTTTCTCTATTGGTCGTATCTTCCGGAATATCTCCGACTGGATTACTTGGATGAACTTGGGAAGAAAAATTTCCATCATACCCTAAGATATACCCTTCTCCCTTATACAGAAAGTGAGACTTCTTATAATCATGTTCTCCATTTTCAAGCTTCGGTCCACTCAATAGGATTCTCGCTTCATCTTTCGCTTCTTCTAAACGAATGCTACCATTTTCCACCTGTTTATTGATTGCTTCTAATGTCGCAAAAGAGCTATTTACGATATGATATAATTCTTGTTTCCCTGCATTAATCAACTGATTTTTAGCAACATAATAGCTAATTGCCCCAATAATAGATACTGAAAACACAATAATAACAGTGAGTAATGATAACATTTTTACAGAAATACTATGCCACCGATTTTTCACAGCTCACCCTCCTTAAATCTCCAAGTATTCCACTAATGTCCATATCCATCACCTAATGTTTGTAGTATATAAAGGTAATAAAAATAGAAACTACCGTTTTTCCTGATTCTTTTATTATGCAATCAGACATGTTTTACAATCGTTTCATATTGCATTAGTGATATTGTTTATATCGACTGATTAATATAAAATTATAGTCTTTTCGACACACATCGCTTTTTCATAGTTTTGGTAATTAGAAGGATCAGCTTGTTGACAAACGCTCGCATACTGCGTTGCTCGTCTCGCTCGTCCCCTCATGAACCTAAGTTCTATTCGGGTCTTCGCTCGACTTCGCGCCTTGTCTGACAAGCGTTTTCAAGCCAAGCTGGGCAAACACCTATCTCATGACTACAAACCTTAAAAGAACATATATTTTTTCTAAAAACATTTGCTGATCATTTACAGTGTTCATTCCCTTATGATAAAATCAATTTCAAAAGTTTGATAATTATAAAAATAATAAGGAGGGAACTTATGGGGAGATTAATTCATTTTGAAATTCATGTAGATGACATGGAACGTGCAAAGAAGTTTTACGGAGAGGTGTTTGGCTGGTCCTTTCAAGATTGGAGCGATTATGCAGGCATGCCGTACTTTGGGGCAGTTACGGGCGATGATGCTGAAGTAGGTATTAACGGCGCTTTAATGAAGCGACAAAGCGCACCTCCTGAGGTTGGTCAAGCCTTAAATGGGTATGCATGCACAATGGCTGTGGAAGATTATGACGTTACAGAAGAGAAGATTTTAGCAAATGGCGGCGTAGTAGCCAAATCGAAACACGCCCTCCCTGGATTGGCGTGGCAAGGGTATTATCACGACACGGAAGGCAATATTTTCGGGATTCATCAACCCGATGAACATGCGAAGTAAGGTAAAGAAGTCCCCTCGTTTACTACAGCCGAGGGGACTTTCTGTCATTTTAAATGTTTATCAAAAAACTCGATCATCGCATGATAAAATTCAATGCGGTTTTCTTCATTTTGGAATCCATGTCCTTCATTTTCTTTTAACATGTATTCAACATCGATGCCTCTCTTCTTCAAAGCTTCCACGATTTGATCGGATTCAGCCTTGTTGACACGAGGGTCGTTTGCACCTTGCGCGACAAATAGAGGTGTTTTAATTTTATCGGCATGGAAAACCGGAGAAACCGCTTCAAGCAATTCCTTATCCTCTTCTGGATGGCCGACTCGTTTGTATAGATCGTTTCTCATTGTTTCCCAATATGGCGGGATCGTATCGAGTAATGTAAAGATGTTTGAGACGCCGACATAGTCTACAGCTGCCGCATATAAATCCGGAGTGAACGTAATGCCCGCTAATGTCGCATAGCCTCCGAACGAAGCCCCGTAAATGCCGATCCGATCAGGATCTGCAATGCCTTGATCGATTGCCCATTGGACGCCATCTGTAATGTCATCTTGGATTTTCAAGCCCCATTGCTTATTCCCTGCATCCGTGAATGCTTTTCCGTATCCAGTGGAGGAGCGGAAGTTTACTTGGAGAACCGCATAACCACGATTGGCAAGGAGTTGTACTTCCGGATTATACCCCCATACATCACGTGCCCAAGGGCCGCCATGCGGGTTGACGATCAACGGCAATTGCTCTGGCTTCTTATTCTTCGGCAATGTTAAATAGCCGTGAATCGTCAAGCCATCTCGGCTTGTGTACGAAATCGGATGCATATCTGCAAGCGTTTCCCGGTCTAACCACGAAGCCAATTCTGTCAGTTTAGTTAGTTCTTCCGTTTCTGTATCGTAATAATAATAGGTGCCATATTCCTTGTCACTTGACACGGAAATAATAAACTTCGTCAGTTCTTTATTGTAATCTTCAATAGACAATTCACTTTCACTTACGTTCAATTCATCCATTAAATTATTAAAGAGGTTTTCGAATTTTTCATCGAAAAACACGTAGTGAAGTTTATCCGTAAAATAAGCACCTGCTAATATGGCATCTGTCGTGGAGTGATAAAAAACGCCTGTAACATCGACGTGGGGGTTAGAATAAAGAACTTTTTCATTTCCCTCCAGGTCAAGGACGACTAATTCAATTTTATCGCGCTCCTTATTAGACAATGCATAAATGGATTTGTTATCTTTCGAGAATGCAATGGGTGAAACCATATCTCCCGCTTCCGTTTGGACAAACGGTTTAAATTCATCCTCTTCCGTTTCGCGGTAGAGAATTGTACTATCCACCCCATCTGATTCAATCGCAATTCGAATTTTACCTTCATGATCAGCGAGCCATCCAGCAATATTGCCTGGGTTTTTTGCTACATGATCTAATTCGCCGGTTTTAATATTGAGTCGATACACATCATAGACAGTCGGATCTTCTTTGTTCATTCCAATGAGAATTTCATCTTCGACGCCTGTCAAGTTGCTGATTAGTTGGACACGAACACCGTCATATGGCGTTAAGTCACGTTCTTCCTGACCGTTGAAGCTGGACGAATAAATATGGTAGTTTTCATCACCGCCATTGTCTTTTACGTATAAAATGTGGTCGCCCTTCCAAAAGGATGCTGCGATATCCCGATCTTTTGAGCTTGTTACACGAATTGGCTCATCCTCACCATTCATCTTTTTAACAAAGACATTCATACGATTTTCCCACTCGGAGCTATATGAAATGTACTCTCCATCTGGTGACATCTCGAAACCGAAATCCCCAGGGTTCTTCATGAAATCTTCTACCGAAATTTCACTGACCCCTTTATTATCGATTCCCTTTAACATATATTGTTTAGCGTTCTCAAGAATGCTTTCCATTTCTTCTGCTGTAACGGTTTCATCCGCTTGACTATAAACTTTTAAAAGCCCATGAATCTTTGCGGATTGCATGTAGTCAGAAATCGTCTCTTCCTTTTCCTCAATGCCAAGAGCCCGGACTAATACTTTAGAAATGTCGCCTTTCGTAATATCCTTTGTAGAGCCTACTTCAGTGTCCCCAGTCCAACGCTTTACAATTTCCTCTCTCATTTCTTTCGACCCGTGTTGATACGTCAGTACGTCCAAAGCAGATTGGATAAAATCGTCTACGGATACAGGAGCCTCCGCTTTTACATTTTCGGCAACACGAACAGTTTCCCGATCGATGGTCCGAATTGAGTCGTTCGCTTGAGCACCTATTGGATAAGTCACTATAAGCGCTGAAGCCATTACTGCAAGTAACGCTTGTTTTTTCACTGGTAAAATCCCCCTTCAACTGTATTACTTACATAGTACACATATACAATAAAGAAAGTCAACTGAGTAAGTAGACTTTTATAACAATTACGAAATGAGTGGAGAATGGTTTCATTTAAAATGGAAATTTTTAGATCGGGAAGTTTGTAGAAGTAAAATGTTAGTATTTTTCTTAAGCGAAAAAGTATGTATGCAAACATCGGTTATGGATGTAAATAATCAAATGTAGGAAGGCTGACCCTTTCAAGAACCTGTTCACTGTTTTAGTCTTATCAATAATCGTTTTCCCATTTGCTCAATATGTTGTAGCCAAAAGGTATAAATAATATCGACAAAAACGCTTGGATACACTTCCAGGCATTTTAAGGTACTCCCCCTATCCCCGTTTCTCCGGAAAAGCTATAATAAAAGTATTATTCCATAGAACAATTAGGAGGGATAAAAACGTCATGATTTCTGTAAAACATGTAAAAGACGCGAGGGAACGAATTAGCGGTATAACCCATACCACACCAATTCTACAGTCAGAACAACTCTCGAAAATATGTGGGAATCAACTGTTTTTAAAATCGGAGCACTTACAAAAAACGGGTTCTTTTAAAATACGTGGAGCAAGCAATAAAGTCATCCATTCAATTGAAAACGGTGCAAAATATGTAACAGCTGCGTCATCTGGCAATCATGGCCAAGCCGTTGCCTACGTTGCCAATCAATATGGTGTTCCAGCAACAATTGTTGTTCCTGAAAATGTGAGCAAGTGCAAAGTGAACGCCATCAAAGCTTACAATGGCAAAGTGGAAATGTGCGGGACAACTTCTGCAGAACGTTTGCCAAGAGCACAAGCGATTGCCGATCAAGAAAATGGCGTATTCATCCCCCCATATGACGACCCATTCATTATGGCAGGCCAAGGAACGGTTGGTTTGGAAATGTTAGAGCAAGTGGATCAGATTGACGCCATCATTGTGCCTGTTGGAGGCGGTGGACTTCTTTCCGGAATTCTGACTGCCATTAAAGAAACGAATCCGAAAATCAAAGTGATCGGCGTAGAGCCTGAGATCGCTAATGATACCTACCTTTCATTGCAAATCAAGAAAATTACCGCAATCCAGTCTACGACTACCATTGCAGATGGTTTACGAACGAACCAGCCCGGTGATCTCACCTTCCCTGTTCTTATGAAATATTTAGATGATCTTGTTCTTGTGAGCGAGGATGAAATCCGCCAAGCCTTCAGTTTCGTTATGGAACGCACGAAACAACTGATTGAACCGTCAAGTGCTACAACGATCGCTGCAGCAATGTTTAACAAACTGAATCTCCAAGGAAAAAACATCGTAACGGTTATTTCTGGTGGAAATGTAGATTTGGAAAAGATACGTCAACTAATTGTAGAGGTTACGGAATGACAATACGCTACGAATAATTAAGAACCTAAAAAGGAATCCAGTATTTACTGAATTCCTTTTTTGGTAGTTATTCGCTAATTTTCAAGATAGGCGTAATGACTTCGCCCTTTTTCGAGTCTTCAAACGCCTCATTAATTTGATCAAACGGATAGAACTTAACTAATTTATCGAATGGGAACATTCCTTGTTTGTAGTATTCAACCAACTCTGGGATAAATAGCCGTGGCACGGCATCGCCTTCGATAACACCTACCATTGTTCTACCTTCAGCCATAAGATCTTCAAAACGAGAATATCCTCTTATTACATTTTATTGCGTATGTTTCCCAAACTATATACCCTCATTAATCCGCCACTCACTGTGAACAAAAACTTACTCTTTCACACGAACATTTATTCGTTTATAATAACTACATACGAATGAAAGGAGAGGTACATATGCATTCAATAAACTTAATTCTTTTAAATTTCAACGAAGTACGCAGAAGAAGTAGAAAAGTATGGACATCGATTCCACAAGAAAAACTGAACTGGAAGCCCGACGATGAGGCAATGACTTGTTTAGAGATGATTCGGCATGTGTTAGAAAGTGAGCATTATTACCATTTAGCCATTCAAAACCGAGGCAGTTTAGAAGTGTTTAACTCTCCATTTGAAAATCGACCTTTTTCTACTGTAGATGCGGAATTGGAATTTGCAGAGCCCTTTCGAAATCAGTTCATAGAAACGATTCAAACCTTTTCAGAAGAAGATTTATCTAGCATTACAATTGATCGTTCTGATTCGGGATACATAAGAAGCTTGGGGGACATGCTGCTAAGAGTCGCCTATCATGAATCAATTCATACCGGCCAATTGTTAGATTATTTACGAACGGCAGGGATCCCAAGAGTTAATATTTGGGATTAAATGATCTACCTTGGATGCTATGCATTTTTGCGATTACACTATTTTAACCGGAGGCTCCTACAATGAAATCCAACGACTTACAAACTTCAGTTGTATTAGTTGAGTACAACGATACATATGACGAGCATTTAGTGAATTACCATTTACCAGAAGAACAACTTCAATTTACAAGTGCGCCTTTAGTGAAAATTAATAACCCGATTGTTTCTAACACTGCTAAACATATCCTGATTCTCGAAAACGATGTTCCAGTAGGTTATTTTGCTTTAGAAGATGGCGAAAAGCTTTTAAAGTATAGTAATAATCCGAATGCTCGTTTACTAACATCCTTCTCAATTGATTTTCGAAATCAAGGAAAGGGATTGGCCAAAATCGCGCTGCAGCTTTTACGTGAGTTTGTTAGAAAACACCTACCTAATACAGACGAAATTGTCCTCGGGGTTAACAAGAAAAATACGCCTGCATACAATCTCTATTTAAAAACAGGATTTGTTGATCGGAACGAATATTATGAAGGCCCAAAAGGTCCGCAACATATTTTGCATTTGAAGGTTTGATGAGTGCTTGAAAGCTTTGGAGGGAGTATTCACCAATTGGACGAAATATCTTAAATCTTGTAGGCGTACTCATTGAAAGAGACTTCAACTCCCTATTTTGAAAAATAGTTATAATAAAATGATATACAAACGAATATAAGCCCCTTTCCCACATTTTTTGTGGAACGGGTGCTTATTTTATTCCTCCCATTTTTCTCCTCTACAATGACACAATTTTGTGGGCAAGGTTGAATTACATCGATGACTGAGTCGCTATTTTTGCTGTTGCACTATTATCCAATTGTAATCGCCTGAAAAGTAATCTACCATCTCCCTGTAATGGTTGGTTGTTTTTCCACAATTTTTTTATTTTTTCTGTCTCTACTTCATCCTTTTAAGACCACTTCATGTGAGACTCCTTTTTACGGTCATAAAAGCTTTCATCTCAGTGTTTTAAGTGTATTTTAATTTTTTTAAAAATGGAAAAAATATAATCCTCTTCCAAAATAAGTTTACAGACAATTATCAATAGTCCTTGCAACTCAAAAATTATTATGCTATATTCATAACTGTTACACATATACTTCAATTCTGAAAGGATATTCGTAATGGATGAAATTCACACTAAGATCAAGTCTTTACGGCAGGAGCGTAATCTTACGCTAAAGGAATTGAGTGAACAAACTGGATTGTCACTCAGTTTTTTATCTCAAATTGAAAGGGGTGCATCTTCCTTATCCATCACCTCACTTAAAAAGATCTCTGATGCACTTGGAATCCATATCAATTATTTCTTTATGGAAGAAAATCCACAGCAAAATTACGTTGTTCGTGCAAACGAGCATCATAGTTTTACAACAAGCTCTGGCAGCCAAGAATATACAAGACTAACAGGTACGTTCAACAACCGGAAATTGGAGCCTTTAAAAGTTGTACTGCCGCCACATATGCACGAGCAGCACTCCTTTAGCCACAATGGAGAAGAATTCTACTACGTGCTAAAGGGCGAAGTGATTTTCTATTTGAATGAACAGAAGTTTCATTTGTTCGAAGGAGATACAATCCACTATCCTTCCAGCTTGAATCACCAATGGGAAAACCCGCTATCAACGGAAAGTATTGTTTTAAGTATCGTGACACCAATCATTTTCTAATACAGGAGTGTGAACAACATGAGAGTAGCTACAGATATCGGGGGAACTTTCACCGATTTAGTGTACGTGGATGAGAATGGGAATATCGGGATTGATAAAAGCAGTACGACTCCACCAAACTTTGAAAAGGGTGTGTTGGATGTCATCAAGAAAAGCGGTGTCGATCAGTCGTCCATCTCGATGTTCATTCATGGGACAACCGTTATCATCAATGCGTTAACGGAAAGAAAAGGGGCTAAAACAGCTCTGATTACAACGAAGGGATTCCGTGATGTATTGGAAATTGCTCGAGGAAACCGTCCGGATCTCTTTAATGTAAACTATGAAAAACCGACACCATTCGTTGAGCGATATTTGCGACGTGAAGTAGATGAGCGCATGAATTATAAAGGTGATGTGTTGCGCGAATTGAATGCGGATGAAGTCAAAGAGTGCATTGAATACTTCAAGAAGGAAGGCGTAGAGGCAATCGCTGTTTCTTACCTCCATTCTTACAGAAACCCTGCACACGAACAGCAAACTGTTCAACTAATTAAGGAACTGTGGCCTGAAGTGAAAGTTACCGCTTCGAGCGACATTACACAGGAATGGCGGGAATATGAGCGGACAAATACGGCTGTGTTAAACGCATACGTGCAGCCTGCAGCTACTACTTATATTGACCGGCTTGAAAATGAATTAAAAACTCAGGCGGAGATTGATCAGCGATATATCATGCAATCGAACGGCGGTACAACTAAGTTCGATAAAGCGAAAGAAGCACCGATTAATATGGTTGAATCCGGACCGGTCGCTGGTATTTTTGGCGCAGCTGTTTTAGGTGAAATGATCGGAGAAAAAAATATCATTGCGTTTGATATTGGCGGAACGACAGCGAAATGCTCACTGATCGAAAACGGAGAGGTGAAAGTATCCACGGATTATTACATCGAAAGAGACAACCGAAGTGCTGGCTATCCAATTAAGACACCAGTCGTCGATATTGTTGAAATCGGTAATGGCGGCGGCTCTATTGCTTGGATTGACCGGGCAGGTTCCTTGAAAGTCGGTCCGCAATCTGCGGGTGCCAACCCAGGTCCTGTCGCTTACGGTCAAGGCGGAACTGAACCGACAACGACAGATGCAAATCTGCTCACCGGACGGTTGTCTCCAAAGAATTTTGATTATAACGTAAATTTAGATGCCGTTCGCTCTGCAATTGACACAAAAATCGGAAACCATTTTGGGATTTCACCTGAGGAAGCGGCTCTCGGCATCATTCGGATTGCCAACTCCAATATGCTGAATGCGCTGAAATTGATTTCAATTCGAAAAGGTTACAATCCGCAAGATTTCACATTGTTAGCTTTTGGTGGCGGTGGTTCCATGCACGCACCGGCATTGGCACTTGAACTTGGCGTTAAAAAAGTAGTCGTGCCGATTGCGTCACCTGTCTTCTCCGCGTGGGGCATGCTCATGACCGATCTTCGTCACGACTATATTCAAACGTATATTAAGCGGATGAACGATTTGGCACCGGAAGAGATTGATCGCCAGTGGGAAGAGATTGAACGCAACGCATTGCAGCACTTCAGCGAAGAAGGTATGGAAGCGGAAAATGTAGAGTTCCACCGTTTTGCCGATATGCGTTACCTTGGACAAGAACATACCGTGAAAGTGCCTGTTGCAAACGGCAAATGGTCGGAAGAAGTGAAAAAGCAAGCTATCGAAAACTTCCACAAGCTACATGAAAAGAACTATACATTCAAATTGGAAGATGCCCAAACGGAAATCGTCAACCTACACGTGACGGCGTTCGGGAAAGTTGAAAAACCGATCATTTCCAAAATTGAACGAACAAGTTCATTGGCAGAAGCGAAAAAAGAGGACCGTGACGTCTATTACGAAAATAAAGGCTGGGTTCCAACACCTGTCTACGACAGAGACAAGCTGCCGACAAACGAAGTGATTACAGGACCTGCGATTGTCGAAGAAAAAGCGGCAGTCACGGTCATTTATGAACAGCAAAAGCTCTATTTGGACGACTACGGCAACATTATCATCGAAAAGGAGGACAACTAAGATGACCAACACAACTAAAATCGATCCGTTCACATTGGAAATCGTAAAAGACTCCCTATTGGCCGCCGGTGATGAGATGTTCGTTGCACTAGCGCGGACGTCCATGAGCCCGATCATCTATGAAGTGCTTGATTATGCAAGCGGCCTAACCGATGCGAAAGGAAACCTCTTAACACAAGGAAATGGCGTTACGGGATTCATCGGCATGCTAACGTTCATGGTAAAAGAAACATTGAATAAATATCCGGGCGACCAATTGAAACCTGGCGACATTATTATCATTAATGATCCGTACCAAGGCGGGGGCTCACACTTATCTGATGTCGGTCTCGTCATGCCAATTTTCTATGAAGGTGAAATCATTGCCTTCTCTGCAAATAAAGCACACTGGACAGAGGTTGGAGGCAAAGATCCAGGTTCATTCACGAACGACTCGGTCGATATTTTCCAAGAAGGTCTCCAGTTCTCTTGCCTTAAACTTTTCGATGAAGGAAAAGTGAATGATGCGATTGTTGAAATCATCCGTTCAAACGTCCGCTTCCCTGATCTTTCGCTTGGTGACATGTGGGCGCAAGTCGCTGCACTTCGGACAGGTGATCGTCGTTTGCAAGAACTGTGCGAAAAACATTCAAAAGAAACGATTCTTGCTGCGATCAACTACTTGCTTGATCATGGCGAAGAGATTGCACGTCAGGAATTGAAAAATCTTCCGAAAGGAACTTTTACTGCCGAGGACTTCATCGACACGGACGGAGTTGGAAATGGCCCTTTCCCGATTAAGGTGAAAGTGACGATTACGGATGATGAATTCATCTGCGATTTCAGAGGAAGCTCTCCTCAAGTAGTAGGCCCTGTAAACTGTTCCTATACAGGACTCGTTTCAGCGGTTCGGACGATCTTTTTGGCAATTACAAATCCTGATCAAGACGTAAATGACGGGGTTTTCCGCCCATTGAAAGTAATCGTCGATCCTAAATCCATCATGTCGGCTGAACGACCAGTTCCCGTTTCCAATTATTTTGAAACGCTGCTTGGAAGTCTCGATCTTGTTTGGAAAGCGATGGCACCGCATTTGCCGAACCGCTTGACAGCAGGCCATTTCTTATCTGTTTGCGCAGTAACATTGTCAGGCACTCACCAAGACACAGATGAGCCGTTCCTCATCGTTGAACCATCTGTCGGCGGCTGGGGAGCTTCGGACCGGAAAGACGGCGAGTCTGGACAATTTTGTATGGCCGATGGCGAAACATACAATGTGCCTGTTGAAGTTGCCGAAACGAGATACGGCGTTATGTTGGATGAATACAGTTTACGGCAAGATGGCAATGGAGCCGGGGCAGGTAAATACATCGGCGGTAAAGGAGTCATCCGTTCCTATCGTGCCATGTCAGACGGCCAAGCTGTCACTGTGACATTCGGCCGCAATCAGTTCCTACCATGGGGAATTGCAAATGGACGCGATGGTTCACCGAATGAATTTTACGTCGTCACATCAGATGGGGAAACAGACGGACCTTATGGTGTCTACCCCCGTTATAAATTGGACACGAATGACGTCGTCCGCCTCATGACTGGCACTGGCGGAGGATATGGCGATCCGAAAGAACGTCCGGCGGCTCAGGTTGCAATGGATGTAAAAAATGATTATTTCACGGTGGAAGAAGCACGTGAACATTTCTTAGTCGAAGTTGATCCAGAAACATTTGACTATAAAGAACTGCCCGGAAGATAACTATTAGGAGGCTACTAAGAATGAAGAAAAATACACCACAAGAGACAAAAGACATCGTACAAAACTTATTCCATGATCAATATCCCGGAGCGGAAGTCAAATTCGGATATGTATCGGTACCGCCTGGCGAAAGACTGCCAAGCGAAGGCACTACGTTTCATGAAGAACAAGAATACTCTTTCATTATAAATGGCACGCTGAAGGGCGAATCTGGCGGTGTCCCTTATGAAATTACAGCCGGAGAAGCTTCTTTTATCCCTGCCGGTGAGCCCCATTGGAGTGTAAATGAAGGCGATGAACCGGTAGAAATCATCTTTGCGCTCGTAAAAGCGTAAGTTCGAATTCTACAACAATGGTGCGCTCACTGCAAGACATTCGAGAATATCCGTTCTGCGACTGTCATTTTCGGTTACCACAAGGACGAATGCCGTACAGAAATTGAATCTCTTCATCCTCTTGCAGCCGCCCATTTTGAGCAGCCAAAACCATAAGGCCGAGGCTTCTATTCGCCCCAGTCTTATGGTGGAAGGCAGCTGCGATTGCTATAACGTGAACTGACCAATTAACCAATGAATTGATAGTAAAAATGATAACACTACTGCTCGAATGCATAGTTTTTTACGGATAGGCTGAGAGCCCAACACATCTCGAAATGTGGGCAGCTCAGCTTTTTTCATACAAATTCACGCAACAAAAGGGGTGTAAGGATGGAACAACAACAAAATCAGAGCCATACAGATACAGATTTATTGGGCAAAGACAATGCGCTAGCTCCAGTCCCTGAAAATGAACGGCAACATTGGCTAACACCTGCGATGATTTTCGGAGGCTTGGAATTCACAATTCCGGTTCTCATGGTAGGTGCTTCCTTAGCGGCGAACTTCGGTTTAAGTAAAATATTTTTGATTTTAATTATTTCACTATTCGGATTCCAATGGGTTGGGAATGCACTACAAGGCTATATTGGTGCGAAAACGGGACGCTCCTCGTCCGTCATTGCCAAATCCAGCTTCGGTTCCGTCCAAGCAAGGGTTATTGTCGGTTTCACGATCTTTATCGTGTCTTTAGGCTGGTGGGCGTTACAAACTGCAGTAGCTGGAAATGCTATGTCCGCAATGTTTGGCATTGACTACCATACGAATTGGTTCGGATGGGCACTTGTAACAACGATAGCTGGATTTCTTTTCGCTCTCCCATCCATCATTGGCTATAACTCTATGAAATGGACGGATTATCTTGCAGTCCCTTCCGGCCTTCTATTGATTATCGGAGGCATCTATCTTTCTATGAAAAACACTGGATTTGATGCGATCCTGTCATGGAATCCAGAACCAAGCATGACCATTTTAGCCGCAATCAGTTTAGTAATTGGAGTCAATGTTTCCCAATGGGTAATCGCTTCTGACTACACGCGTTATGCCAAGCCGAAATGGAAAGATAATTGGTTGATCCCGAGTGGAATTGCGGTAATCGGCTTCCCTCTCTTCATCGTCGGTGCGGTCATGTCCGTCGGCGTTGGGGATGCGGACATCGTAAACGTCATGATGAACTTAGGGTTCCCATTCTGGGGATTCCTCATCTTATGGCTGGCAACTTGGACATCTCAATTGGTTAATAACTACAGTATGGGACTTGCTTTGGCAAACGTGTTAAATGTAAACTCCGGCAAAGGCCGCGCTCTATTGACACTGCTTGGCACAATATTGGCTATTATCGTAGCTCTTATGGGGATTCTTGATTACTTTGAAGACTTCCTGTACTTGACCGCCCTTCTCTATCCTGCGATTGGGGGCATTATGATGGGAGACTTTTTCATCATCCGAAAACAAAAATGGGTTGAAACTCCAGGGTGGAACTGGATGGCGACAATTGCTATTATTGCAGGCGTAGCGGTCGGTTACATCACTCAATATGTATATCCTACCGGATTACCAGCAGTTCAATCACTACTCATTTCACTCATCGTTTACGTCGTTGCAATGAAAATCAAGAAAAACATTGCACCTGATCAATTCACAAGTTGATCGATTTCATCTAAAAGAAGCCGATAGGAAAACTCCTGTCGGCTTTTTTATAGACCAAGAAATTACTTTCGTACCGTTGTTTATTGGCAGCAGGGTTTTCGTAACTATGGTTGTTCTGCTTCTGTAGGGTTCAATTTGAATAAAAATGACCCACCTTGATCCGCGTTGTTTAGAGGCGTGGTGGGTTTTTGTTGTTATTATTGTATTGGCACGCTTTTATCTAATGATAATGGTTAAGGATTTTATTCTGAGATTTCTTTATTCTATTTCTTCCTTAATAAATTCTTTTGGATCTTTCCAATCGACGTTCTCGGGAAATCATCAATGATGCGGAATTCTTGTGGCACCTTAAAATAAGACAAATGCTTTTTACAATAGGCCTTCAGTTCTTCTGGATTCACCTCTTGTCCATTATGTAGCTTAACGTAGGCGATGACAGCCTCTTCCCTCAGCTTGTCCGGCTCTCCAACTACTGCACAATCTTGAACTGCCGGATGTTCCGACAGAACGTTTTCCACCTCGATGGATGAGATATTTTCTCCTGCACGTTTGATCATATCCTTGCTGCGATCCACGAACCAGATAAATCCTTCTTCATTCATATATCCACTATCTCCGGTATGAAGCCAGCCATCTTGTAAAGTTTGGGCGGTAGCCTCCGGATTCTTAAAATAACCTTTCATCATTGAAGGGCCTTTAATTAGAATCTGACCGACTTCACCAGTGGGCACCTCTTTACCGTCAGGCCCAATGATTTTCACCTCATGACCAAGACCCGCCTTTCCGATTGATACGATACCAGTATCTCGGTCTCGTACCATTTCTTCATAAAGCGGTGTAACAATATTCGTTGTAATCGTTTCTGTCATGCCGTACCATTGATAAAGTTTGATACTGAAACGATCTTGGAAAGTTTGAAGTTCTGGATACGGTACAAACAATCCATATCCTGCACGTTTCAACGTATGCTTTTTTTCTTTTCCTTGCTCGGGAAGTTCTAAAAGCATTTTAATTACTGTAGCAACCAAGCTCGTTGCAGTCGGACGGTAACGTTCCACCACCTCCCAAAACTCTGAGGAACTGAACCGTTTCCTCAAAATAATTGTTCCCCCAACAACGAGCATTGCCATAGAAGTATAATACTGTGAATTCGCATGGAACAATGGTAGAAAAATAAGATAGCGATCATCTGGTGTCAACTGTTGATAGAGCACCGACGAATGTCCCGCAAACATGTAATTCTCATGAGTGATAAGCACTCCTTTCGGCTTCGCTGTCGTGCCAGATGTATACATGATGCAGGCTACATCCGTTGCATCCGCCTCACACGTAACTTCAACCGCAGAATAATCCTCACGCTCTTTGTTAAATAGATTTCCGGTCATTTGGACGAATGTCAGGTCCCTTTCCTTCACAATTTTTATATGCCCCTCCCCCACGAGTCTTTCATCGTATAAAAATCCCCTGCTCTCCGAGTGATCGAGGAAGTATTCCAACTCAGTTGGCGTTGAAGCTGTATTGATTGGCAGCAATACAGCCCCTAACGCACCGCATGCATACCACATCTCATAGAAAACAGGTGCGTTAGCTAAAAATACAGCAACCATGTCACCTTTTTGGATATCTTTGTCCTTTAGCCAACGGGCCGTCCGATTGACTCGTTCTAACATTTCTCGATAAGAAATTGTTTCTTCTTCAAATTCAATAAAAGGCTTATCCTTATAACGTTCAGCTTGCTTTTTAAGCAACGTATACAATGTTTGATTTCCATGTGTCAACATCAAGACCCCTCCTACGAAATTTATCCAAATATTAGCGGGGCGACTGTCACAATGACGCCAGAAACGACAAACAGTAAAACCATTGATACTAAACAGTACCCCCAAATATCTTTAAGCCCAAGTCCAGATAAACCAAGTGCTGGCAACACAAAGAACGGCTGCATCAAGTTTGTCACAAGGTCGCCTATTGTTACCGTATTTATTGCAATTGAAACTGGAACTCCAAGTTGTTGAGCCGCCTCAACCATGATCGGTCCTTGAATCTGCCACTGCCCCCCAGCCGATGGCACAAAGATATTAACAATTGCCGCCGATAGAAACGACAGGAATGCGAAAGTATATTCATTGGAAACTGCGACAATCGCATTGGTAATAACAGTTATCAAGCCAGATCCAACCATCATGCCCATGATTCCTGCATAGAACGGGAACTGAAGCAGTATGCCGGATGCGGATGGCATCCCCGAAGTGATTGCGTTTATATAGCTCATCGGGGTACCGTGAAGAGCAAGTCCAAGTATTATGAAAAAGAAATTCAATATGTTCAGTTCAAGGTTAAAACCGTTCTGGCCAAAATATTGAATGATCCATATGACTCCGAGAGCTACAAGGATGTAATTGAGAATACGGCTGTTGTCCAGCTTCTCTGCTACAGTAATCGGTTTAATCTGTTCCACTTGCGAAAAGTTCTCAACCTTTCCCTTAAAAGGCACTACTTCATCCGGCTTCGGCATCATCTTGATGTATGCGTATACGACAACGATTAATCCGATAAAAGCAGTTAGCAAAAGCGTTGGACTGAAAATAGTTTCTGAAAGCGGAACCAAACCGATTTTATCCTCTAAAGAATGACCAGGTGTATTGACAAGCAGCGGAGCAGTCACGGTTATACTTGCCGGTAAAATAGCAATTGTTCCAGTATAGGCAGCGGCAATTAGCAATCTAAAGTCGGCGCCTTTTACGTTCTTAGCCACCTCCATCGCAAACAGCGTACCAAGTACAAATCCCAGTCCCCAACTGAGATAACCTGCCGCAGCAGCAACCAAAATAGTCATAATTAGTGCTGGCTTTTGAGATTTCGGTATTGATGCCACACGAATCATTAGGCGTTCAACTGGTGGCGCTTTAACTAACGCATAACCAGTAATTAAAATTAAGATCATCTGCGTAGTAAACGCTAAAAAGTTCCAGAAACCACCATACCAATGCCCTGTCATTTCAAATAGAGACTGCTTGGTAATTGTCATTCCAAGTGCTAATGTTAATAATGTCAAGAGAATGGCAAAAATAAATGCATTGGGTAAATAATTTTCCACGCCAACTTTAAACCTTTGCGATACTAATCTTAACAATTTAACTACCCCCCTTTTTTATTGAAAACGCTTACATTGAACTTTACAAACTACAGGAAGTTCAGAATAATAGAGAGACCGTAGTCTGTATCTATTAAAATGACAGACTATAGTCTGTTTGTCAATGTTATTTAATAAATATTCCGAAAGGTCTGATCTTATGAACGAAAGAATACAAAGAGGGCAAGAAACGAAGCGCAAAATCATTGAAACTGCCATCGCCCTTTTTCATGAGCGCGGCTTCAACAATGTGACGGTTGATGAAATTGTACAAAGGACTAACACCTCGAAAGGAGCTTTTTATAACCATTTTAGGAGCAAGCATGAAGTATTTGCAGAACAATTTAAGGAGATTGACCGTTTCTATGTACATCATCTTGTACCACAACTTGATTCCAATAAAACTGTTATAGAAAGGCTTACACTTTTCCTCGATCTTCAAATGGACTATATCCAAGAACAAATTGGATGGGACGTAACCCGTACTATATATGAACATGAACTGAGCACAGAACACTCATCCTATTTTTTAGACCCTAAGCGTCCACTCTATGACATTCTTTTAAAACTATGTGAAGAAGGGATTTTGAACAACGAATTTAAGAATAGTTTTACTGCTGATGAAATTGTTGCAGTTTTAATCCATGCTATGCGCGGTCTACTATACGACTGGAGCCTTCACCGCGGCAAAATTTCTTTGGTTGGAGAACAAAAGAAAGTGTTTAAAGTTTTGTTGGATGGGTTGAGGGATAATAGAATGTTTTACAATGAGTAGCATTATTAGTGTATTAAACACAATTAACTCACAAAGACTATAAGCATATTTCGAAATAAGGTGTATGTCATCTCGACTTGGAAAATACTCAATAGAATGCTGCATGGCAATGTTAAAAATGAGGCTGATAAACATCCGCAGAGAGTCGTTGGTTAGGGCATTCATCACGAAAGAACGCATTCAATCACGATTATGATGGCAATCAAAGTAATGATTTCAACTACAACCAACTCCTTCATTAGCCACTTCCTTTAAAAAGAATCTGCGGTTTGTCGTAATGAAAAAGGTATGCTCCCCCTTTCCCATTACGACATTCGCAGACTCCTATATTGTTCAATGCTATCTAAAATAGTAATCTCGACCACCTAAAATATGATTTTCTAGTGCCGTTATAGCTTCCTTGAAATTCCGCTGTTCCAGATGGTGGTTGATTTCCTCATGTTCTTTGACAGATTTGAGGAGCCGGAAAGGTTCCCGATTAAATACTTTCATACCGTGCTGAATGAGACGGTCACTAATATTGTTCAGCGTACCGACAAAATGGTGATTGTCATAAATCTTCAAAAAATATTCATGATATTCCAAGTCGAGTTGCAAAAATTTATATACATCATGCTGTTCGATGGCTGCTTTCTGCAGTTCAATGTTCGACTTTAAATCGGCTATATGCTGGTCTGTCACCAATTCGGGAATACGTTCCATCGAATATACTTCAATCGCCACACGGACATGCATGAGGTCGCTTGCTTCCTTTAGCGTAATTTCCTTTATATACACCCCCCGTTTCGGGATGATTTCTAAGAAGCCCTCATTTTGCAGGCGTTGAAGCGCTTCCCGGATTGGTGTCCGGCTCATTTCTAAAGTTTTGACAAGTTCATTTTCAGAAATGACCCTACCTTCTAGTTCACCCATGATCAGCAATTTCTTAATCTTTTCATAGGCGACGTCTTTCAAATAAACCTTAATTGTCATTCAATCACCACTATCTTAATAATATTGCGGTTTCCGATGAGTTAGGCAAGGAATGCTTTCCCTTGCACTTTGGACTCTTTCCCCCTCAAGCTCGGCGTAGATGATGCTTTCTTTTTCCGGTGCTTTAGCGACAACTGTTCCCCACGGATCAATGATCATGCTATTGCCATAGCAAACTTTACCCGGCAAATGGCTGCCAATTTGTCCTGCTGCGATAACATAGCATTGATTTTCGATTGCGCGTGCCCGTAATAATGTTTCCCAGTGCAGCATCCCCGTGTATTGTGTAAACGCTGCAGGAAGGAAAAAAACATTGCATCCTTCCAAAGCATACTTACGGAATAATTCTGGGAATCTTAAATCATAGCAAATTGCCATGCCAGCTTTACCAAACGGCAACTCCACAATTTCCGCGGAATCCCCGCCTTCAATGCTGTTAGACTCCATATAAGAGGAAACGCCATTAATTTCAATATCAAACAAATGTATTTTACGATAATTACCTACTATCTTACCATCAGGTGAAACAATTATGCTCGTATTATAGGATTTTTCGTTCGAATACTTCTCTATGATACTGCCAGCATGAATAAAAATGCCATATTCCTTCGCCAAACCACTCAAAAAAGAGGTAGTCCGGCCATCGGGGATTTGTTCGGCGTTTTCTATTTTTCCGGACTCTTCGCCCATATAGTTAAAGTATTCCGGCAGAGATATAAGTTCCGCGCCATTATCCGCCGCTTGGCGAATGAAACCTTCCGCTTTCCGCAGGTTTTCCTCTTTATCCGATTTAGTGTTCATCTGAATAACTGCTACTTTCATATTCAACATCCTTTCAACTTTACTTGCCGCCTAATATGGACGGCAGCCACAGTGAGATTTGAGGGAAATAAGTAATTAACAATAATGCGATGAAAAGCGGGATATAAAATGGTATGACACTTTTCACTACACTTTCAAATGAAATTTTCCCGACCCGGCTCATGACATACAATCCTAATCCAACAGGCGGAGTAATCATTCCGATGAGCAAGTTGTAGCACATTACAATTCCGAAGTGGATCCGGTCGATGCCCAAGCTATCGATGATCGGCAGAAGAATTGGCAACATGATCAGCTTAATTGGAATTCCTTCCATAATACTCCCTAAGAAGAGCAAGAGAATGTTGATAATTAATAACATCAAATATTTATTTTCCGTCAAATCCAATAAAAGGTCCGATAGCAACACCGGCAGCTGTTCCGCTGATATGATCCAGCCCATTGCAGTTCCGACACCAATTAGGAACATGATAAGCGCTGTGGAATTGATGGATGCCATAAATGCATCCTTCAAATTCGAAAAATCGAATTCCCTATAGATGGCTGCGCAGAAGAGCGAATAGATAACAGCAATGACGCCTGCTTCTGTCGGCGTTACGACACCGCCAAGCATTCCACCTAAAATAACTGCCGGTGCCAATAGTGCAAAGAATCCGTCCTTAAACGTCCTGCCGACTTCTTTAATCGAGAACGCTTCGGGTTCTGGAACAACAATTGTTCCCCGAACAGCACCAACGTGTACATAGACGGATAGGGTTAACGCGATTAGCAACCCGGGAAGTATACCAGCTATGAATAATTTTTCAACCGACACTTCTGCCAAATACGCATAGACGATCAGCGGGACACTTGGTGGAATGATGGCACCAATAACGGAAGATGCCAATGTAAGTGCTGCACTGAATGGCTTTGTATAACCTTTTTGCACCATCGCCTTCATTTCGATTGCACCAAGGCCTGCTTGGTCTCCAACCGCCGTTCCGGAAATACCAGAGAAAATAACACTCGCCAATATGTTGACCTGTGCAAGACCTGCTCGGATATGACCTAAAAGGGCAGTACAAAAGTCAAAAATCCGTTGTGTGATTCCGGCCGAGTTCATTAGATTCCCAGCTAAAATAAATAATGGAATAGCAAGCAAGGTGTACCCTTTGATCCCTTCGACTAACATAAGCGACAACACTTCAGACGTATAGCCCCCCATCAGAAGGGCGATTAGTGTGGAGAGCGCCATAGAAAACGAGACAGGGAAGCCGATAGCCAACAATACTAAAAACAGAACAAACATTGTAATGCCGAGCACCATGTTAATCGACCTCCTCTGCTGGGAATGGATCCATCTTTTTTCTTAAAATAAGGAAAAACTGATTAATTGATACGGCAACCAATAATATTAAAAGTAACACAAGCGGTGCATAGAACCATGCGGACGCCGTTTTCATAATGATTGTCTTTTTTTCCATGTGGCTAACCGTAAGTTTGGCGGAGAAAAAGAGCATCGCCCCTGTAATGAACGTCATTATCAAACTGTTAAACAATCCGACAACCCGTTGCTTCCCTTCATCCAACTTCTTTACTAAATACGTAATCATAATGTCTTCCCGATCCACTACCAGTTTTCCGAATCCCAAGAATGTAATCCAAGAGACTAAAATAGAAGCAAATTCCTGTGACCAAACGAATGAATAGTGGAAGAAATAGCGGGAAACGATTTCCATCGACAAGATACCGATTAGCACAATAAAACAAATCAATGCGACTACTGAATACCAGAATGCTATTCGCTTTAAGAGCTTCTCCAACTACTCCACCACCTTATTGTAAGGACTTAATCTGATCAACGTAGCCTTTTGGAATCTTCCCTTGCTTCTCTAACTGATAGTGATAATCGGAGAAAGCATCCATCCATTCTTGCTTATCAATCTCAAAAATCTCAATATTATGTTCAGTTTTCATGAGTTCCAAATGTTTCTGTACTTCCTCATCCGTAAGCTCGACTGCTTTCTCGCCAGCTTCATTTGCCGCTTCGATAAGAATTTCTTGGAGCTCTTCCGAGAGGCTTGAAAACTTCTCGTCATTCATCGCAATGACCACATCCTGTGGATACTCATCAATCACTGTCATATATGGAGCGATTTCTGTGAATTTCATCGGCCATACAAGAGAAATTGGGGAAGTCACTGCATCTACCAAATTTTGCTTCAATCCTAAGTATGTTTCCGTCCAAGCAACGACGGTTGGTTTGGCTCCGACAGATTCATACGCCGCTGAATAGAACGCAGACTCGAACGAACGAATCTTCAAACCTTTTAAATCATCTACCGATTTAATCGGCTTTTTCGATAACAACACACGGTATGGTCCACGAATGAAATTCCGCTCCGTATTAAGAATTCGCACCCCATTGTCGATTAAGTTTTGATCAATTTCCTTTCCCATTTCTCCTGTATTAAATTGAGTGTAATGCTCATAATCACGGAACAAGTACGGAACACTGCTCACTTCAATATTTGGATCAAAATCCGAGAAATACGTTGCTCCTTCCGCATACATATCCTGAGAGCCAAGAAGCATATTGTCGATTTGAGTTGTTCCCTTTCCCAATTGCTCCGCAGGATAGACTTTAACAACTAATTTCCCGTCACTCTTTGTTTTCACTAAATCTGCAAAGTATTGGAATGTCTTGCCTTCTGCCGTATCTTCCGGCATCTTCGTCCCCAGTTTCAATTCAATAACATCATCTGTAGCTTTACCGCTTTCACTGCAAGCGCTTACAACAATAACCAAAGACAACACCAATAACATGAACGCAAACTTCTTCATCCCTTTCAACCTCACTTTACTGAAAAATAAGTGTCTATGAGACTACCAGCCTTTGTAATATCCGCCAACAACTCACCAGCATCCAAGCGTTGTTTCGTATGCGGCTCATTCGCTTCACTTCCTTCTGTCTTCGCGAGTACTTCCTCATAATCTACTTCTTGCCCCATTACAAGTACACCATTATCGTCCGCTACAATTAGATCCCCAGGCTTTACTGTAACCCCCCCACATTGAATCACGGTATTAATCTCCCCACTTTGTCCATACAACTTCGTCGTAATTGCAGACAAACCCGTCGCAAACACAGGGATCCCAATTTCACGAATCGCTTGAATATCCGTGCAAGGCCCGTCAATGATAATGCCAGCAACTTTCCGAACATTTGCTGCATATGCCACCATCTCCCCTACACATGCATGCTTAACATCCCCTGTTCGATCAATGACAAGGACATCGCCTTCACCAGCCAAACTGACAGCCTTATGCACCATAGTCGAATCGTTTACACTTGTTCGGACTGTAAAAGCCGTTCCCACTACTTTTACATCTTTCAACATTGACTTAACAGTTGGATCCATAAATCCATAATGCAAATAATGGCCAATTGTAGCCGGTTCCACCTTTTTGAACCTTGTCTTTAACTGTGGTGTCAACTTACCGTTTTTCACTTTTTCATTGATAATCATGTAAACAACCTCCTGTATTCATCTTGTATACAAGTCATATATTACATGAATACAATTTTAGAATCAACATTATTTTAAATCTTTTTAATATAGTCTGTACTGTCTAAATATTTGTTGATAGATTATTAAAAATCGGAGCATGGAGGATACGCCATTGATCCGTTGAAATATTATTATAAAATGGGGAGGGAAGATACAGATCTTATCAACATGTTTTCAAAAGACAATAAAATTATCTTTACCTGTTCGACAAATGTAAGGCTAAATAATCTTTCTTTTGAAAGGGGCCATTTAACTTTTAGACTGACTCCATATTTCCTTAGGATTTTCCTACCACTGAAACGAGATTTTTAAGACCTATTTTAATCTATTGAACAAAAATAAACCCAAAGAGATTCCTCTCCATGGAGCTACAGCAGAGTGCATAAACAAGAAACATACATTCTGAGTTAATGGTTAATTTATTGAGCGAATCCCTACCTCCTTCATATCTTTACATAATAGAACATCAAAATAGAAAAAACCGCATCACCCTAGCCGGGTAATATGCGGTTTATCACGTTACCTGTTACACCTATTGATTTCACAAGTCTAACCTTCTTTTTCACAGCCCCCTCCGTAAAAAAAGTACAGTTAGTTGCCAAGCAGCAGTACAAAATTATCTACAACTTTAAAATCAACTAGTACATTCCCGCTCATTCTACTCCCAAACCACAGTCGGATTTTTCGTTACACAATCAATATGCACGTTTGTTTTAATAGTACCTCCAAATGTGTGGTTGGAGCCGAATGCGATGTGGATTGTGTTGTATGCTTTTTCATCTTCAAGAATATTACCAGTTAAGCGGGCTGCATGGTTCGTTCCGATGCCAAGTTCACAAAGATACCGTCCATCTCCATCACCTAACAGTGTGAGCAACGTTTCTCCATCTGTTCCCGTCGCATTCACGAGACGACCTTTTTCAATCGTCAACACTACAGGATGTTCAAGTAAGCCTATGCCGGCAATTGAACCGTTGATTTCAATCGTTCCTTCTGCTTCGCCTTCAGGTGGAGCTATGTAAGCTTCCCCGGATGGGAGGTTTCCAGATGCGCCCGGTTTCCTGAACACGCCTGTGCTTGGGACTCCGTCTCTACCTTGTACAGGAATGACAAGCTCATAATTCTTTCCAGTTCGAATCGTAACCGTTTTAGCTTCTGTCAGTTTTCCTGTCATTTCCATTGTTTCTGCTTCTACTTTGCTGTAATCTGCTGACATTGCGCCATGTAAAAACATGTCTTCGGTAATGCCAGGCATCGTGATAACGCTTATTCCTTTTGCGTTTGCATTTTTACGCGCCACCGTATGTGTTAAAGAGTGCTTCGTTAAACAGAAAACAAGTTCATAATTCAGCATTTCATTTGCTGTTTCTTCCGGCGGCTCTTCTCCCGACTTTTTCCGATCCTCCATACAATGAGTGGTAACCTGCCAACCGTCATCCTTTAACGCCTCTGCAAATTTCCTCCCTACTTTTTCTGTACTTCTATCCATTAACACCAAAATACTCACATTTTTTTCTACTGCAAAGTTGTTCACCATTAATGCAGCAACAGTTTGTTGGAAGTTATTCATTGTTTAACATCCTTTCGTTTTGATAAATACACACTGTATAAAACGAACAATAACGCAATTAAGGTTCCAATGCCAACCGGTTCATTCAACAAAAAGAAACCTAATAGAATCGTCGTTAACGGCATTAAATAGGTAATCGATAAGGCAAAAATAGGGCCTCCTGATTTCACAATATAATAATAGAGGAGATTACCCGCACCTGAATTGATTGCACCTAACAGAAAGAACAAGAAAACATTTCGAAATTCACCTAATCCTCTATAACTTGCAGGCTCCATAAGCAGCATAAGAGGAGTGGCACATAATGTACCCATGACCATCGTAACGAATGAGAGTGTTACGACAGAATATCCGTCAAGGAATCGATTCGTTAACACCGCTGACAGTGCATATAAACTAACAGCTAAAAGCAACATAAGTGCGCTTGTGAATTGAACGTTTCCTACTGAAGAAGAACCAAAGAGGAATGCAATGAATATGCCAGTGAATCCAACCGCTACACTTGCGATCTCCTGCTTTTTCACTTTCCCCTTCAGTAAAAATAACGTAAGCAATACGCCAAAAATGGGCCCGGTTGCATTTAATACAGCGCTAATTGTTGTATCCAAGTGGCGTAAACTACTGCTCATTATCATCCAAGGTACGCCTGCACTGAGCAAAGGGATTCCCATTAATAACGGGAGCTTCTTCCACGATAACTCCTTATACCCTTTCCTGACAACGAAAAACGGCACTAGCAGGAGGGCTCCGAACAAACATCGAAAAAAGACAATCGATATAGGATGGAACTCGGGCAAAAGTAATTTGGTGAAATAAAACGTAGATCCCCATAACAAACTAAGTACGAGTAATGCGATCGTTGGCAAACTACTCCCCCTATCCTAACATGGCTGATTTTCAAACGTTATAGCATCCTAAAACGAGCAAAACAGCAGGACTTATCGCGATTCTCGCGTCTAATGGCGTCCTAACTGTTTTGCTACGATTTATCGTTCGACTAGTGCCTTATTCAGCGACATACTCGGCAATGATCCGGGCTACGAGTGTGCGAGGTAGAAGGACTGGCAGACCGCTTCCCTTAACAGCCTCTGATTTATGTTGTTCATTGTACCCCATACAATCCAACACAACTATGTCGGCGCCTTGCTTCTGTAATGCACGGGCTGCTCCAGCAATGTCGCTTTTCTCGTATGGCGAAGCAACCTCGGTAAATATCTTTAACCCTTCCTGTTGCCATTTCGAAAGCAATGACTCTCGCTGCTCTTCAAGTGGAATGATAAGTCCAAGAGATCCTGAAGGCAGAAGTGCACGAACGATATGATTTAAAATTTTGTCAGGATAGACAATCGGCTTTTTCGCTTGCAACGTCGGAAAGTCTCCAGTGCAAAGCATTAGCACAATATCAACTGTCTCCTCAAGCGCACTCATCTCCGCTTGCAATAATGGCAGTAATTTGCTCTTGCCAATTTTGACGGATTTCCCGTCACGCATCCTTGAAATATACGTTGTATCCCATTCATCTGGTTCAATAGAATGTACGGTTTCGTTGGTCAGGCTGTCTAAACCACCGCTCTCGACAATGGACACACGATGACCAAGAATCGCTTCGATCGATGGTGTTACATCTGTGCGCGGAGATTGTCCAATGGTCAAAATGCCTACGCTTTTACTACCCATTACGCATTGTTCCCTAATGTTTGCAAATGCTTCATGGAGCCATACAGTTTTTCCAAACGCTCGAATTCTTCCGCGTCATAGAATTCGATTTGACCTCTTGTAAACTCTTTCGCAATTTCAATTGAGAATCGAACTGCTTGGGCAATATCCACTTCATGACTTGCACCGGTACCGCTTCCTGGTACAGCTGTTTTTGCCGTAATGGCTACCCCTACTACGGGAGCATCTGTCGCCACGGCAGGTTGAAGAATACTATTAATATGATAGACATCGTTGCCATACGGTGTAATATCTTGGGTTGTTACCGTAAATGTCACCGGAAGATCACCCGTCGTCATTTCCATAATGCGCAGCAATTCGTCAGCGAATTTCAAGACATACCCTGATTTCACTGTTGGAGAAAGGGCAATGCCACGATGATTAAACACACGATTCCCTTTCGTTGTATCAATGGAAACGACTGCGTCCATTTCAGGAACGACTTCATATTGATTCATCGTTAAAATATCAACTGGCGATCCCATGAAATCAACCGGCTCATGTGGCTGCGTAGGAGCAGTCGGGCAAATATGAGTCGTAACAATCACATCTCCAGGCAACCGATCTCCTTTGACAGACATGTTGGCAAGTTTCAATGCGATGGCTACCGCTGCAGCAGCTCCGTCACCGTCCGATACAAAGCCGATACGTTGTGGGCGGGCACCTAATCCACCTAAACGGCCGACAATACCCAATGTACGCGCATCTCCACCATTTAACTTGCCTTCCGTCCCTTTAATGACAATTTTTACAAAGTCGGTAGAACCTTTTTGTCCCGAAACTGTTTCGTAAGTTGCTGTACAATGCTCAAAACCATCGAATAGACGGACTACGGATTCTCCGTTTGCATTGACGTCATCTAACAATTCCATAACTTCCATTGTATATTTTAACGACATTGTTCATCATCCTTTTCAAATAATACTTTTATTTACTATCGGTTCAATTGCTTGTAGCAATTTCTTATTGGACATCGTAGAGCTTAGTTTCAAGTATTCTTTCGGAACGGAAATGACAGCGATTGCAAGACCTTCTTTTAGCTCCGCACTTACTAAAGGCATGCCGGTTTCCGCATCGAATGTCATGATGAGATCTGGAAACGTCCCTTTCCGTTCTCCGTTCATTTCAGCTGTCATATATTCATTCCAAAATGTCAGTTCCAAACCATCGACTTGAACAAATCCTACATCAAACCCTTTGATCGCCTTCAATTCAAAACTGCTAATTGTTCCAGAATGAATGACGCGGCCTTGCAAATGGGATGCAACCGCTTCAATTCGTTCCGGTCCTTCTGGAACAGAGAAGAAAACGTCTCCGAGTTCAATTGCTTGTGTAATTCCTCCGACAGCAGCATGCTCTTTCACATACTCGACGGACACGGGATTTCGGCAAACGGCAACCATACCACCTGCCTCGACAGAAACGGAACGAACTGTATTGGAAGAAATATCAAGCGTACCAGTCACTACCCCTTCCACTTCCATTGGCCCTTTTCCACCAGCGAATGCTTGAATCGATTGATACCCTTCGACTTCTGATAAATTCAAGGACCCCATGGAACCGGTTGGATGTGCTCGTCCATTACACGGTGCATCGAGGAACGGGAGTCCCGTTGCAGCGGCTTGGAGCCACCCGTTAACAGTCGTTGCCGCCCCGTTTTCATTTGTCATCAACGCCTGGATCGGTCGATTAAATTCCTTTTGCATCCGCTGCACGGTTGAAACGAGTTGACGACGATCTGTATACGCTTCCTTCGCAGATGGGGCTCCAACAAGTGAGACACATGCCACATAATCTGTATCCTGCAGTTCGTCTACTGTAATTAGTTCGGGGGCTCCAATTGCAAAGGCCTCCTCAGTCTTTGCAAGGCCATCTTGAATCCAGCCACCTCCTCCCCCGCCTAATATACAGCCGCCATAAACGGCTTTCTTTGCATCTTCCTTCGTCAATCTTCGTTTTGTCATCATAGAACCTCCATTATTTCACTTTCCATAAAGAAGTGAAGAAGCTGTAAATTGCATCTCCAGCGATAAATCCGGCAGCCATTGTATACATCGCATTTTCCGCTTCCTGTCCTTTCACCTTCAAAACGATGAAACGAATTAGAATCCCCACGATAACAGCCCATCCGGCAATCGGGTTAACAATTAAAAGCCCAGTCGCAAACAAAATTCCCATCTGGCGCTTAGGACCACCAATCAACTGAATGATCGCTCCAGGAATCGCCCATAACAGCAACAGCATGCCGATGTTTCCACTCAATCCACTGTCAATCGTTGCAGCATACACATGATCGACAGGAGGAACTAAGTCTTGCGAGAAAAAGGAATTATGGAATAACGTAACCATTGCAATGGCGACTCCAAAACCGATCAATGAACTTTTCAATTGCTGTTTCCGGCCATACAGTTCCATCGCTGTCTTTTGGCCTTTCCGTAAAATCACACCGGATTTAAAGTCATAACCTAAATCTGCAAACGCCGGTCCTGTTGCAGCTGTAAAACCGGTTAACAACGCTAAAGCAACAGGCGGGAAGCCAAGCATCATTCCGATGAGCAACGAAATGAGCGTAACAGCAAATGCTGGAAACCAGCCGGAATGCATAGCAGCAATCCCGACAATAATCTCACTGACAAGTGCCGCAAATGCTGCAAACACAACAAATAAGATAATTTGCAACAAGGACATGTCGCCAATGATTCCACCAATAACGGCTAAAATAGCGGCCGCTAACAGATAAAGAACAAAACCAATCCCAAACCCTTTCTTAATATCGCTATCCGTGCGAGAATTGATATGTTCTCCCTCTTGAGCGTTGGGATTCTTTACTTTCTTCGATTTCACAAGCACTAAAATGAATTGCAATAAAGCAACAGTTCCTGCCCCGATCATCATGCCGTGGGGAATGTAATACGCATTTAAGTCAACACCGAACAAGGTATCAGAGTAGCCTCGTAGCAACAAACCGATCCCGAACATGAGCAAAGCCCAAATGTTTCCGATGAAGGCGACACCGAATGCCGACATCGCAATGCCAAAATACGAACCGACAAGCCCACCTGCAATCCCGATACCAAGGAATTTAGCTTTCGATCCACCTTCATCTCCTGCCTTTAGTGCCTCCGCTGTCGCAACGCCAGGCGGCCATGTTTCATCTGCAGAAAACAACTTAGAATCAAATACTTTATAAAGGATGAAAACATCGACTAATAGAGCCATTCCCGAACCAATTAACATTGGAACAATCAGTTCTGGCATTCCCATAACAAAAGGAATACCGATCGGGATTAACAAACTGTTCGCCGCACCAAACGTTGCAGCTGAAATCGATGTTTGAACTAAGTTTTGGTTTTCAACCGAGCGGTATTTGTAAAACATCTTCATCGGAATCCGAGCAATTAACATGGCAATCAATGCCCCGATAATCGATGTGTTTGGCGTAATTCCTAAAGATGTAATTAGCTGCATACCGATAATGGCACCGAATACGGATATGATGATTGAAAATAGTATGAATGGAAAATCAAATGTTTTCGTATTCATCCAATCTCCTCCCCCCTTCTTATGAGTTCATATACTGTTGCTTGCGCTTCAACTAAGTCAATTACAGGAATCGTTATCTGTGTAACCAAATAGTCCTTCAACTTAATTGTGGAGAACCCTGTGCAAGCGAATAAAATAACATCCGCCCCGTCAGCAATCGCATCCTGAGCAATCGCAAGCAGCTTCTCTTTCGCATCTGGTGAAAGTAAATCCGTTGTTTTTCGTAGCGTTGGGTCATAGCGATACGAATGGAATTGATCCTCCAAGCCCTTTTTAATCGATAATGGGATTTGATCCGTAATGCCAATAACCGCGACTCGTTGCCCAACAAGACAAGCCGCCTTGGCTCCACAAGCACCTGCACCTAAAATTGGAAAATCAGTCAAACTCCGTAATTCTTCAAGTCCGGGGTCGGCTGCACAACTAATTGTGATCGCATCAATCTCATCCCGTTGCATAAGCGCTTCGGCGAGAGCAATGATTTTAGGAATGGCCATCATTTCCGACTCATGATCATAAATACCGTTTGGCTGGTCTTCAATACATTTTGTAACAGTCTCAATTTGATGGGTTTCCCACATTCGTTTTCCATGTTCGAGCAACACACGATCGTCATCTGTAGTAAGCACTCGAATGATTCCTAACATTTCAACCACCCCTTTCAACTGATTATAAATATTTAAACTATTCTTCGAAATGCAAGAAATGTGAAAAGCTCCACTCACTTTTTTGCACATTTTTTTCTTTCATCAAGACCTAATAGAAAATAAATCTCGATTCAAGCGAAATATAAGTCGCTAAATAAAACCTTCAAAAGCATACATCCATGAAAACTTCCGATCCATATGCAGAAGTTTTCCTACATACGCATAAACAGCTACAGAAACGCATAAGAATTTCTCTAAACGCATAAATTGCTACAGAAACGCAGAAGGTTTCCACCGAACGCATAAAATGCTACAGAAACGCATAAGTTTTTCTCTAAACTCATAAACAGCTATAAAAAACGCATAAGGATTCCTCAATACGCATAAATTGCTCCAGAAACACATAAGGATTTCCTCTTACGCATAAATTGCTCCAGAAACGCAGAAGGTTTCCTACATACGCATAAATTGCTATAGAAGCGCAGAAAGATTTCCCCATACGCATAAACTGCTACAGAAACGCATAAGGTTTTCCTACAAACTCATAAACTGCTACAGAAACGCAGAAGTTTTCGTCCGAACTCATAAACTGCTACAAAAACGCATAAGAATTCCTCCGAACTCATAAACAGCTTCAGAAACGCAGAAGGTTTCCTACATACGCATAAATCGCTATTGAAGCGCAGAAAGATTTCCCCATACGCATAAATCGCTATAGAAGCGCAGAAAGATTTCCCCATACGCATAAATTGCTATAGAAGCGCAGAAAGATTTCCCCATACGCATAAACTGCTACAGAAACGCATAAGGTTTCCACCGAACGCATAAAATGCTACAGAAACGCATAAGGATTTCCTCATACGCAAAAAATGCTACAGAAACGCATAAGAATTCCACCGAACTCATAAAATGCTACAGAAACGCATAAGGATTTCCTCATACGCAAAAAATGCTACAGAAACGCATAAGATTTTCTCTAAACTCATAAACTGCTACAAATTCGCATAAGGATTCCTCCATACGCATTAACTGCTACAGAAACGCATAAGGATTTCCTCAGACGCATAAACTGCTACAGAAACGCATAAATTTTCCACCAAACTCATAAACAGCTACAAATTCGCATAACTCGCCCCCAAGGCGCGTAAAACCTCTAAAATTCCGCATAATCACACCCCCTATAAATAAAAAAGCCGATAAGAAGATCGTCACTCTTCTCATCGCCCTTTTAAACATCTTCATGTATTGACACACACAAGCATTCATCCTGATAATTGTTTGATTTTCAAACAGAAATGAAGGATAAACCTGCTCTCCGCATCATCCATATTCACATTTAACAATTCCTCTATCTTCTGCAGCCGATACGTAAGCGTTCGTCGATGGATGAACAGTTTTTCAGATGTCTTCGTCACATTGCCGTTCTCTTTCAAATACATTTGAAGCGTATCCAATAAATCCTTATGAGTGCTTTGCAATAGAGGGCTTAGCAATGTATCGGCATAGCTTTGCACATGCTCGTCCGCCGTTAGCCCGATCAAGATTTCATAAATCCCTAATTTATCGTACGTATAAAACGTCTCTTCCTTCCGTAATTTACGGCCGATCTCCATTGTTTTATCAACTAAACGGAGCGCATCGTCCAACAATCGACTATGCCCCAACAGTGGCCCTGCCGCAACGTACAGATCTTCGTATTTCTCGTTCATTCGTTCCCTTAGCTGGTCAAGTATGATCGAATACTCGTCGGATGAACACTGAACAACTGCATAGAAGTGGTAATACTTCTCAAAGACAATGATTGAACGATCCGTTAATGGATCTAACAAGCCATGCAGTTCTTTTAAGACGAGGCAAGAAGGATCAATTAAATAAGGAGAAGATGAGAACAGTTTCTCAGTCCAATTCGCTTGAAAACGTATAACAAAGTATTCCACTTCATCGTCATCGCGAGACGAAAACTCCTCCAAACGCTCCAAATGTTCAATCCGCTTTTTCTGCAAATACAACTGCTCATTCATGAACAGTTCAATCAGCTTCGCCATCAACTTCTTCAATTGACTGGACGACATGTGAATCGAATGGAGCCTTTCAACATATGGAATGTGAATCGTAGCAAAAACTTGCTGATTGGAGACGAGCGGCAATATAAGACAATCACGGAAGCCTTCAATTTTAAGAAGCGTCCGGTCCTTCGTCAATAGACTCGTCTTCCACTCATCGATCACTTCAGCGTAGGAAGGATATTCTGGCTTTGAGAAAAGAGCATTGGATTTTCTCCAGCCGTTCGGAAGAAAGTTTTTTGAAGAATACATGAGCGCCCCTTCCATATCCTCTATATAAACAGGGCTGCCAACGATATCATTAAGCTCATCCAATGCTTCCGAAAGGGAAGCGTAGCTTTTGGACTCCAATTCAGAAAAAGGATTGTTCTCACTTTCCAATAGCTGTTTTTCTTCATAAAGCTTCTCATATAACGGGGTGAGCACATTGATATATGAAACACTTTTCGGAATAATGATAATCGGAAAATCCTTCTCATTTGCAATCGCGATCATATCAATCGGAATCGAATCAACAAAACGCCCCAACTTAATTACAATCCCAGCCGCTTCCTTCTCAATTAACGTCCGCACAATCTCCACTTGCTTCCGCTCATCATGCTGAATGGAATAAAACGTCGTCATAACGAGGATACCCGGCGTCACCCAACTAATCACTTCAGGAACCTCCATCACTTCAATAGAAGTAATCTGTCGACCAACTCCTCCATGCCCGGCTACAATCGTACTATTCGACAGCTCGCCAATCTTTAGGGCTTCTCGAACATCCATATCTTCCCCTCCTTTCCATCGTTACTAAAAAAATATTGTTACCATCATAGCACTTTTTACCGTGCTGCTGTAGAGGGAGAATGTTTACCATTTTATTCTAATTGTGAATGTAGGAAAGGAGCGTCAAAGGGGTTGGTTCGTCATTACCATTCCTTACTTACTGGCAGGCTCGCCATGTTATAAACGAATCGTGAATTATGAAGCAATTACTATTTAAAACATTAGGTAAAATCAACAAGCAAAGGAGCTATCTTTTCAAGAAGATAATCAATGCTAAATTCATGCATACTCTGCCAAAACAAAGCGCCTGCAATACTGCTTCTTTCATCTATCTGTAAATTCGGCAATTCAGAAGTCCTATTCCAACTCGAACTGAAATAATGGCAACAAAAGTTGAAGTACTGCCCATATCTCACAGATAACTACGCAGAGGTGCAAGCTAACGCTTCTTCTGAATCTAATAGAAAAAAAGATACTGAACACGACATAGTAAATTTCACAAATAGGAAGTGGGCCTTCTTTAGCTATTTGTTAGGAATAGTGGGAGGCTCTTATTGATTATGATAAGCTTATAAGTATTAAATTCTTATTGCGTGAAAATTAAGTGAAGAAGAGTGAATGAAACGACTACGTAGTGTATTAGTAGTTTCATGCTTTTCAAGCCTATTGAATGGGGCTGATTATAATTACGGATGAAATTCTTTCGACCCTACTTGTGGTTAGTGGTTTTGTTGGTATTCTTTTTATAATTTTTATGTTAAGCAAAATCCCTGGTGCTCGTTTTATCTTTGGCTTTCTTCGAAAAATCTTCTTGCTGTTGTGGGGGATTGTTGTTATAGGTCTGACTTTTTTCATATTTTTCATGGTTGGTTACATGGCGATTGTATTTTTCACTTTTACTGGAAGTGAGGAAGGGATTCTTTATAAAGGAGAGCCGATCAATTTTCTTCTTGGTGACGATGATATGAGAGCATCGGTATTTTTCACGTTGCTGTATGCTGGATTTTGTCTTGTATCCGTCTATTTACTTTCTTTTCTTGTAGGACTTGGTTTGAAAATGACTCGTATAAGCAGCATGTTCCATTCTGAAGTTGTTTTAGTTTTTACGATTCTTTTGGTGTTTACTATATTTCCGGTAGTCGTCGAAATAGTACTGCCCGATATGGAAGTAGGACGTTTTGGTAAATATGCACTTGGTATTTTACCGCTCGTGATGTACATTGAGGGACAAATCAAAAAAGCCAAGGAACGATCAGGAGACACACGTTATCTTTCCTCAAAGGAGCGGTTTTATCGGATTTTAGGTGAGAACAAAACGAACAATGCAGGAAAATGATTGGTTGCATTATAATTATTTGCCAAAATAATATGATTTGCACTAAGAAAGCCTAATTTATTATCGTATAAATCTGGCTTTCTTAGCTTAATTAAAGGATTTTGGTATTCTATCATACTTTAATATCCTGATCTAAATAAATGTATTTTCAATATCCGGATGAAGTCCTTAAGTTCGCTATTTACTACCTCCTTACTTTTACAAAATTTATAGCGGGATTCTACTTCTATTCATTGTCGGGTCATTCGACAGTGGTTATTTAGAAAACGAAATAGTTTATTGTTTGCAAAGTTCATTTAAGTGGTGTGCTATAATCTGTTCTGTTTTTTCAATTGTAAATATATCCGGTCGTAACAGAGCATGTATGGATAAACCCTCAATGATAACCGAAAGCCTTAATTTTTCTATTTCAATATTTATGTCTTTATTTATATAGCCTGCTTTTATCAACATATCCAGCAGCGCTTCCATTAAAATATATTCTCCTTCAGTTAGTTCATCTTTTTTCGCGTTCAAAGCTACACTTGTAAGTGAGCGAATGGCGAAAACTAACCAAACGCTCGTTTCAGTTTGTTTATCCTGATCCACAGGAACCAATTCTAACAATGTTTCCTGTACCGCAATTAGAGGATCTTTTGACCACGATTTATTCTCCGACCGTTCTTTCCCACGAGCAAGAAAATAATCCATGATAAACAATAGTAATTCATCTTGATTTGAAAAATAATGTCTTAATGCTCCGGTAGACATTCCGGCTTCAGATGCAATTCTTCGGATCGATGCTTTTTCAATGCCTTCCGTTTCAATAATTTTCCAAGCTGTTTCAGCGATAATCTTCCTTTTGTGATCATGATCTACTATTTTCGGCACTCAAATCACCTCTTGCTTCTTTTTAGCACACTGTGTTATTATCATTTTAACACACTGTGTGAAATAAATTAATATGGAGGGATGTGCACGTGCTGGAAATCATTGAATCATTAATTCCTACCAACATAGATTTCACAACAGCACTCCTCGTTATATTGCTTTGTGCTTTAATTGATGTCTTAAGCCCCGGTGTATTGGCAATTACAGCTTATATCCTACTAGTACAAAAAGAAAAATTAAAATCGCGTTTAATGATGTTTTTATTATCGACACAACTTTGCTATTTCATCATAGGAATCTTGATTTACTTAGGAGTTGGGCCGATTCTTGATTTTATAGAAAATATGACCAAGAATCAAATTTCAAGTTGGTTTTATACAATATTTGGCGCTGCCCTTGTACTGATTAGTTTTTATAAGCCTAAGAAAGAAATGGAATCACGATTTATGGAACGGTTACCAAAACAAGTATCTTTAAAGGCGATGATTGTACTCGGTATCATTGTGTTTGCAATCGAGTTTGCCACTGCTTTACCGTATTTTTACTCGATCTTATTAATGGATGGTTTAGCGTTTAATACGACATTGTCTATAAGTATTTTACTTGGATATAACGTAATTATGGTGCTTCCTTCAATCTTACTATTGATCATTTATACACTATTTAGAAGTTGGATACAAAGCAAGCTTGAAAAACTAAGAACGAAATTAGTAAAAGCTCCGCTGTCTTCTGTATTAGTGGCAGTGGCAGTTATTGGAGCGGTTTTGTTCAATATTGGCATTAGAGGAATTTTGTAATGACTTCAACAATTAATTTTTGAAAGGGGATGTAGTGTTATGAAAGAGATTGCAAGCGGTGTAAGTCTGCTTCTAATTATTCAAGGAGTTGGAGGCGTCATAAACCGATTAACTAATGGCGGACCAAGCTGGTTTCTCGTAAATTACATTGACGCTTTGCAAGGGTATGAAATGATTGCCAGTATCGTTTTAATTCTATTAGGTGCAATGATTGGTGTAGGTTCTCTTAAAATAAATGATAAAGACGACTAACCGATTATCTCTTCAAGTTTTTTCAAAAAATTGTATTTAGACTGAATATAACTTTGTAGTTATATTCAGTTTATGTTATATTCAAACTATTAATATGTCAAACATTGGGAAGGGGATGCGATGAAAATAGATATTAAATTAATGAGGTGAAACATTGATGGGGAAATTTAATGGGGCTGTCCAGAAAGTCAGTGAAAACTGATTTTCTGTGATAGTCCCTTTCTGGTTGGAGAATAAATGGGGAACCCCTGACAACCGTCGCTTTCCGTTCCAG
>NZ_JBHTLT010000049.1:0-53714 GCF_042679045.1 Sporosarcina contaminans
GCTTTTTCATTTCAGAGGAGGGTTTTGTCCCAGCCTCTTTATTTTGCTGAATTTACTGGTAGAATGCTCTCTTCCATTCTCTTTAATGTATAGAATAGCACGTAACGTTGCATACCAACTGCATTGGCGACGGATTGATCCCTTTCAATACGAAAACGCCCACGATCTTTATTTTTCAGCGCTATAATTGCGCTCAATGAATGTTTCATCCACGGAACGGGCACTTTTGATAGAGTGGCAGCAGCAGCTTCTCTATCGTTTTTCATCGCATAGCCGATTCCGCGATAATAATCCTTGTACAACGGATTTGTCATTTGATCAGAAAAAGTAATAAGTTTTTGCCAATCTTTTTGGAAGATAGCCAAGTTTGCCTTATACACTTCTTGTACCTCGGCTTGTGGATATGCCGCCAAGACACGCTTCAATGAATCAATCACTTCCTCATTATTTTCATGAGACAAAGCGTATGCATATTGAAAAATAGGCTTTTTCTTATGCGTTGTCAAATAACGGCCAATCAATTTCATGTTTTTGGATTTGTAAATGACGTAAAATGGATAACCGATCATTAAAGCAATGATGAATAGGATAATTATGATAATAATCAGCCACTCCGGCATCCCGAAAGTATAGAGAATATACGCGAAAAAAATACTTAATAGAATAACGATTGAATAATTAAAAAATTTATTATGCATTCGGGCACCTCGCATTTTCTTTTAGTATAGCAGAAAAGCTTCAAGAATAAAGGATGAATGTTGTATTTCATAGAAGAACATAATATAATCTAAATACATTGATAGAAAAGGATTTTTGATAATAATAATTCGGAAATGTCCTTCCCATAAATACATTTGCACAATAGGAGGAGTCACGATTGAAAAAGATCTTAGTTACGGGAGCGCTAGGGCAAATCGGATCAGAATTGATTACCAAACTCCAAAAAGAGTATGGTGAAAATAATGTTTTGGCGACTGATATTCGAAAACCCCAACAAGCGCAAAATGGTCCTTTTGCTATTTTGGATGTAACAGATGGCAAAAAAATGCATGAAGTAGCAAAAGAGTTCGGTGCCGATACAATTATGCATATGGCTGCATTGCTCTCGGCGAAAGCGGAAGAGAACCCGCTGCTCGCTTGGAATCTAAATATGGGCGGCCTCGTAAATGCATTGGAAGTTGCCCGTGAATTGAATTTACAATTTTTCACACCAAGTTCAATCGGCGCATTTGGTCCATCCACACCAAAAAATAATACGCCTCAGGATACATTGCAAAGACCGACAACGATGTACGGTGTAAACAAAGTGTCGGGAGAGTTGCTATGCGATTATTATTTCCATAAATTCGGCATCGACACAAGAGGTGTCCGCTTCCCAGGTCTTATTTCAAACGTGGCTCAACCAGGCGGAGGTACGACTGATTACGCTGTAGATATTTATTACAAAGCAATCGAAGAAGGGAAATATACTTCTTTCATTGCCAAAGATACCTATATGGATATGATGTATATGCCTGACGCGCTTCAAGCAATCGTGGACTTAATGGAAGCCGATCCTGCAAAGCTGATTCACCGAAACGCGTTCAATGTGACAGCTATGAGCTTTGAGCCGGAAGAAATTGCTGCTTCGATACGCAAGCATATTCCAAACTTCCAACTTACCTATGATGTGGACCCAGTGCGTCAAGCAATTGCAGAAAGCTGGCCTGATAGCATCGACCCATCGGCGGCAGTGGAAGAGTGGGGCTTTAAAGCAACATACGATTTAGATATGATGACAGCCGATATGTTAGAGCAACTGAAGAAGAAATTGAAAGCATCCTAAAGCCGCGATTACGCGGCTTTTTTGAATGCGGTGCTTTACGCATAAAGTTAAGCGACAGTGCATAAATGACGATTCGGAGCTCAAAAAACTTTATAAAAACTCATAAGGCGGCTGTTAAACCGCATTTTTCCGTCTAATACGCATAACGATCTCAACCCACTACATAAAGCCCCACTAAAGTATAAAAAACCCACCGAAGACCAACTCGGTGGGCAAAGGTCTATTAAAACAACAAATGTGCAACGCCTGCTACAATCGGCAAAGCGATCAATGTACGTAATAAGAAAATAACAATCAAATCCAAAATGTTAATTGGAATTTTCGTGCCTAATATTAATCCGCCGACTTCAGACATATAAATCAGCTGAACGACAGAAACTGTTGCAATGGTGAACAATGTAATGGGAGAAGTGATGACGCCGTCTGCCAAAATGACAGGCAAGAACATGTCTGCGAATCCGACGACCATTGATTGTGCAGCTGCAGCTGCTTCTGGAATGCCTAAAACAGACAGGATCGGTTCAAAAGGCTTTCCTAAAAATGTGAACACGCCTGTATATTCCGCTAAAATCAGTGCAACAGTACCGAATGCCATAACAACAGGTGCAACGCCTAACCACATATCCAATACATTTCGCATGCCATCCGTAAACACTTTGCCGATCGATCGGTTCTTCGATGCGGTCTCCAACGCGTTTTCCAAGCCATGGTTCACTACGTTGTAGCCAGCAGGAAGCTTCTCTTCTTCACCTGTGAATGGGCGGCCATCTATGTATTCCTCTTTTTTGCTGCGCAAAGGATAAATGCGAGGCATTACGAGCGCCAAAACGACTCCAGTTAACAGAATTGTCCCGTAAAACGGTAGGAAATATTGCGACATGCCAACCGTATCGATAATGACGAGAGAGAAAGTAATTGAAACGACAGAGAATGTCGTCGCAATAATTGAGGCTTCCTTTTGTGTATAATGCCCCTCCTCATATTGTTTGCTTGTCAATAAAACCCCGATTGTCCCATCTCCAATCCAAGATGCCAATGCATCAATAGAAGAACGGCCCGGCAGTTTAAATAAAGGGCGCATAACTTTCACCATCATCGTTCCGAAAAACTCCAAAAGACCGAAGTTTAATAGAAGTGGTAAGAGTAACCCTGCGAATAAAAAGATAGTGAATAAGAAAGATACGAGTCCATCGGGTGCTAATAACAAGCCACCGGTATCCTCACTCCAAATCGCTTCAGGCCCGATTTGAAATGTCACCATAATTGCAAATATCGCCCCGACTACTCTTGTAATTGCCCAAAAAGGTGTTACTTTGAATAAGCTTTCCAAAAGAGTAGGAGCCCCTGTTCCGTCTGCTTTAGGGATGAACAAATAGATCAATGAGCCGATTGCTGCAATGCTAATCAAAATCATAGCTGTCATAGGCATCGCTGGCTCTAAAAAGCCTGACAGAATATCCGCTAATTTAGCGATTGGCACTTTCCATTCTTCACCGAACTTTAATGGAACCATGAATAAAACGATCCCAAGCAAAGAAGGAATTAAGAAGTAAAACCATGTTGATAAACGATGTTTTTTCAAAATATGATTCCCCTTGTTGAATAAATTTACGTATCATATGAATAATTATACATACTATACGTTTATTCGATTCTTGTAAATACAGTATCTCAAATTTTTACTTTTCAGTCACTACATAGTTTCCATAATTAATATAAAATTAGTATTTTATCTCCTTGCTCCGGTATTTTTACCCTATTTAACTTTGTTTCAAACGATGATGAATAGTAGAGCAGAAGGGATTTCAAAACAAAAAACCCATTGGCAACAAACTTTGCCAATGGGGAAGATCACAGTTATTCAAAATCACGGTCCCAGCGGTACGTATAGAAACGTTCATTATGAAGCCATTTGAACGCTTCGGGATCCTTTTCCGCGAGCCGTTTTTCCATGTCACGCATCATCCAAACGGTTTGAGAAGCGTGAGAGTTTAAAGTCGCCAGTTTTTTCTCGGCAACTGCTTCAACGTTGTGATGAACGTCCGGCTCGCCAATGAGCTCTTTTGTATTATTTGCAAAAGCGATTGTGTAAATCGTCGGCCGTTCGTTTTCATTCATCCTACGGACTGCCCGGATTACTGCTCGGCCGGTAGCATCGTGGTCCGGGTGTACAGACAGTCCAGGGTAGAATGTTATGATGAGGGAAGGGTTCGTATCTTCAATTAAATCGGTAACAAGCTGAATCATCTTTTCATCATCTTCAAATTCGATCGTCTTATCCCGCAAGCCCATCATTCGTAAATCCGTTAATCCCATGGATGCAGCAGCATTTTGCAGCTCCTGCTTGCGTATTTGAGGAAGCGTCTCCCGATTCGCAAATGGAGGATTGCCTAAGTTCCTCCCCATTTCACCTAACGTTAAGCAAGCATACGTAACAGGAACGCCCATTTCAATATAAGAAGAAATTGTTCCCGAGACGCCAAATGCCTCATCATCAGGATGCGGAAAAATGACAAGCACATGTCGTTCTTTTTTTAACATTTCAATAAACCTCCTTATGCCTCACATTCGCCGGAGGCTACCTTTGTTTTAGCAAATCCATCAGCTATGTGGATTTGGTGGATGAAGCTTCTATTTTGAACACTATTTGTTAAATGAATACAAGCATCAATATGTAAACGGTGTCTCGCTAATCTCAAGCGCAACCGCTAACTTGCCATCCGGATCCAAACCAGCCATAAGCAGTCGATCATGCTCATCTACCGTATAATGCGTAATGCCTTGTGCATAAATCCAGCCAGAAGGTAATTTCAAGCCAATACGATGTGGTGAATCACCAGCTACCTTGCCAAGCTCATATTTAACGACAACATTTCGAATAAACGCTCCCGCATTAAAAAAGCCTTCCTTAAAATGGGCAGCATATGCACCGTTTGTCGTTTCGAGATGGATATATACATCTTTGTTTGCATAAGAGTCAAGCAACTCCTGCAGCCGTTCAGGTTTTACGATTTCCATGACAATGCCCCTTTCGATCAATTACGCAACGTAATTGCTTTCGGATTTTTATAGATAAAGTAATAGATTACGTGGATTATGCAGGGATACTCAGAATGTACTGTACTCATTCCGCCTGCTTTATCGTTTGAAAATCCGTTACATCTAACGGAACCTTCACTAAATTCGACTTGATGGTGTCCTGAAGCTGCACAAATGACTTCGACACGTATCCCTCAGTTAATTGTGGCGGGGACTTTCGCCGAATATAGTTAAAAGCCGATGCTTTTAGTATATAGAAAATGGACCGTGAATGCGATTGACGTGCTTTGAGTTTAAGATGTACATTGGTTTGCAAAGAAAAGTGTGAGGTTTGGCAGGTTAGCGAACGTCATGACGTACGGGTAAGCAATGTGAAAACAATATAACGTGCTTGTCACACAATATGGTTTGCGCAACTTAACATAAATTGTTCGCAACGCAATGTGGATAGAGGGCAACACAATATAAAGGTGTGTAATAAACGTAAGTCGTCCGCAGCGCAATGTAAAAGTTCCGAAACACAATGTAAAGGAGCGCAACACAATATAAAGTGCCCGTATCACAATGTAGTTCGCGCAACAAAACGTAAACCGTTCGCCGTGCAACCTGCCCGGTCTATATCCCACTATTGGCGATTCAATACAATAATGTCCCCGCAAACAAATAAAAAATCGAAAGAACGCAGCGCGCTCCTTCGACTCTTATCAAAGTTCTGTAATCGTAATTTCGGGAGCTCCGAACCGGTTTTTCGCTCCGTGCATAACTGGGCCGACATATTCGTTCAGTTTCCAGCCGTTTGCAATCGCTGCTGTAACGAATTGTTTTGCTTCAATCACTGCTTCTTTTACGTTAAGACCGTTTGCCAAGTTCGCTGTAATAGCCGCTGCGAACGTGCATCCCGCACCGTGGTTATAATGCGTTTCAGTTTTTTCAGCTTCCAATAAAATAAATGATTTACCGTCGAAGAATAGATCAGCAGCTTTATCGTGTTGAAGCTGTTTACCGCCTTTAATGACAACGTTGCGGGCACCTAATGAATGAATTTTTTCGGCAGCCGCTTTCATTTGCTCAATTGTAGAAGGGGTTTTCATTCCGGCTAGTTGTCCCGCTTCAAATAAATTTGGTGTCGCGATTTCGGCTTTCGGCAATAAATATTGAATCATTGCATCGACAGTACCTGGGTTCAACACTTCGTCTTCACCTTTACATACCATAACGGGGTCAATGACGACGTGGTCCAGTCCAGATTCGGCAATTGCCTCTCCGGCTGTTTGAATGACTTCTTCAGTGCTCAGCATGCCCGTTTTAATAGCGTCAATTCCTGTTGAAAGAGCTGTTTTAAGTTGCGCTTTCAATACGTCGATCGGAAGGGAGTAGACGCCATGACTCCAATGATTATCAGGGTCCATTGTCACAACTACTGTAACCGCAGTCATGCCATATGTGCCGTGCTCTTGGAATGTTTTAAGATCTGCTTGTATACCCGCTCCGCCAGATGTATCAGATCCGGCGATCGTCAAAGTCTTTTTCAATGTCATGTCGGAATTCTCCTTCGTGTTGGATTGCATTCACCTTTATCTTAATCAACTTGAAGAAAAAATACAATTGTCGGATATTATCGGATGCTCCGTTAAATATGCTACCGACTTATAGAGAACAGACACGACATGTTGTCGAATTCAGTTGTTTTCCATAAAATAACGGACAATAAAGTTGTTTGTTTAGTAACTTTTCGATAGTCTAAACGTACAACTATTAGCGAAGATTTGTAGAGAATACTTTTATAGGGTAGGTGAAGAGGGAATGAAAGATCACAATAGATCAAAAGAGCATAAAAAAGCAATGTCACAATTAGAAGCTTCCAAAAAGGAGTCAGCTGTAACTTTCGAAGAGGTGGCTGGCCGTAGAAGGCGAATTTGGCGTCCTATGAAAATTTTCTCTACGTGGAGAAAATCAATGATCGTTGTTGCAATTCTTCTCATTCTGTTTGTCCTTTCTCTTCCTTTCCTCACATTTAAATATTTAACTTTAGGCAGCACATATACGGAGCAAAAGGGTGTGTTTTTAGAACGCATTCAAGACCTAAAGGAAATTGCGACTGCGGAAGCGTATACGAAAGTTATTATAGAAAGACAGGATAATCAGCTATTTGGACAAGACATCGGTATGGACTTGCCGGGCACGAAGCGGCAACTTTTAGTTGTTGTACCCGGATCGGTCAAGGCGGGTGTGGATTTATCCGGCATGACAGAACAAGACATAGTAGTAGATGAGAATAAGAAGACTGTGAAACTAACATTGCCAACTGCTGAGTTTTTAGGGGGAGCCGAAATTTATTTCGATCAAATTGAAATGTTTTCCTATGAAGGTCTACTCCGGAGCAAAGCTGATATTCAGGAAGGCTATGAAATTGCGGACGAGGCGAAAGAACTGATTATGGAAGAGGCTGCAGCGCAAGGTGTGCTCGATATGGCGAGGTATAATGCGGAGAAAACTTTGAAAGAGATGTTTTCATTCGCAGGATACGACGTGACAATCGAATTTAAGGAGTGAGCAACGTTGGCGAAGCAGATATTTGGAAACGATTGGGACAAAGTTATGGGGGATGAGTTTCAAAAGCCGTATTATCAGAGGCTACGGAAGTTTTTGATTGAAGAATACTGCAATGAAACCGTTTTTCCCTTAATGGAGGATATGTGGACTGCATTTAAGCTGACACCTTACAACAGGGTGAAAGTCGTTATTTTAGGACAAGATCCATATCATGGATTCGGCCAAGCGCATGGGCTTAGTTTTTCCGTAAAACCGGGTGTCAAACTGCCGCCAAGTTTGCGCAATATGTTTAAAGAATTGCAGCAAGACATTGGTTGCGAACTGCCTGAAAACGGTACGCTCACTGGCTGGGCGAAACAAGGGGTCCTAATGTTGAACACGGTTTTGACGGTTCGAGAAGGAAAAGCGCATTCCCATAAAGGCAAAGGGTGGGAGCTTTTTACGGACGAAGTCATCCGAAAATTATCAGCTCGGAAGGAACCAATCGTTTTTATCCTTTGGGGCAGACCGGCTCAAGAAAAAAAGAAGCTGATTGATTTGACAAAGCATGCGGTGATCGAATCGGTTCATCCGAGTCCGCTCAGTGTAAGTCGAGGTTTTTTCGGTAGCAAGCCTTATTCTGCGGCAAATCGTCAATTATTGGAATGGGATGAAAAGCCGATTGATTGGTGCAGGACGTTTTAGTAATGAAATGAAGAGGGATTAAAGATGGCTGTGAATTGTTTTCAATGCAAGTATTTTTATGTAACATGGGACCCGAAACATCCTCGGGGCTGCAAAGCATATGGATTTAAGACACGCGAATTGCCTTCTGTCGTTGTCCGGCGTTCATCAGGGATGGAGTGCATGAAATTCGAAGTGAAGGAAGGGAAGAGGTAAAAATGATTTCAACAGATCGTATTCTATTAGAAATAGATCGGCAACTAAATAATGCCAAAGCAGCAAATGATGAGCGCGCGATTCGGGAGTCTTTAACTGCAATCCGATCGCTTTGTGAAGTAGTGCTCGGCAATGAACCTAAAAATGAAACGCCGCGACTGCTAAAAGCGACAGATGTTACGAGCGTACCAACAATCCAAACGGTTTCAGCATTGGAAGGCAAACCGCTTGAAGAAGAGGACGCTAACGGCGGATCAATATTTGATTTTTAATACGTACTTTCTACTTTTAACGCATAAATCGATTTAACAGCGCATAACCTGCTATGATCGACGCATAACTTGATTCTAAAACTCATAATTCTTTTTAAAAACGCAAAAAGACTACTGTTGCGCGCATAACACTGCTTATTTCACGCATAAATCATTTAATGGACGCATAAACCGATGGGCGTTTTCTTGGGAATCTTTTTGCGGGGAGTTCATTCGGTTTGCATTTGCTGAATGCGATGAACTCGACTTGTAAACGAGTAATTTTGTGTTGCTTGGTGGGCTATATGCGGGTTGAGGCAGGTTATGCATTCCAAATGATTATTTCGGACGTAATTATATTTAGCAATCTGAATGGACGGATATGTGGCAGCGGGCGATGAAATTGGATTATATGCCAATCGTGCATGTGGCGAAGGTGAAGCCGAAAGCGGAACGGTGTGGCCGCAGCGTGGGCGTTTTCCAAGCGGGTGCCGAAGCTTATCAGGCTGTTAGCTTGCAAGCGCAGTCAAGGCGAATTACGTGAGGCCAGCGCCATAGTGAATGATAGAATGCGTTTTTCTTCCACTTCATGCGTTTTAGAGCAGCATCCCTCGTTCCAGCCTCCCACTCCATTTATTAAACCATCCCGCTTCAACTTACATAGCAAAAGAGGTAGTATAGTATACAAGAATTTCATTTTCTGATGAAGAAAGAAGGAAGACAAATGCCATTTTTTATTATAGCAGGGGCAGTGAATGCGGCATTATCTGTCGCATTGGGCGCTTTTGGTGCGCATGCGTTGAAGGAACGCCTGTCTGAGCATTATCTAGCGGTTTGGGAAACAGCTGTGCAATATCAGATGTTCCATGCAATCGGACTCATTGCCGTGGGGATTCTAATGAGCTCATCGCTTCTTGGACCGTCGACCCAATTAAGCTGGGCAGGGTATTTATTGTTAGCGGGTATTATCATCTTTTCGGGAAGCTTGTACGTATTAAGCTTGTCTGGCATCGGTATTTTAGGAGCGATTACTCCAATTGGCGGCGTGGCGTTTATTGTTGGTTGGATTCTGCTGATCATCGCTGCCATTCAGTTTGGTAAGTAAAATATAAAATTTCTTCATCCGTCAAGCGCATAATCGTTTGACGGATTTTTTCATAGCATTAAATAACACGGAATAGTCATCATGATGCGTTCACTTCTTTGATATAATAAGCGAAAAGGGAGGGATTCATATGGCTTTATCGAGCGTTTCATCGAAGCAGAAATGGTTGTTTCTTTTACTGTTTATCGTGCTCTTAAGTAATTTTGCTGTTTACAGGCTACCTGCCATTCCACTTCCACAAGATGCTAACGGAGTTGTTCTTGGTTCGTTGTTAGACTTTTCAATCGTTGCCCCATTGCTAATTCTATCGATTACAAGGAAAAAAGGGTACACCGTTAAAAGATTTTTCACCTTCATGGTTCTTGGTTTAGTTGCTGCTCGATTCATTATACCAGCAGAACATTTTGCGCCGTTTCAATTTGTTCCATTTATAGCGGTTGGCTTTGAAGTCGTCATTCTCATAGCGGAAATTGGGTTGCTTTTTCTATTGGCAAAGCATTTACCCGGCATTTTACGAGAGCTAAAAAAAGAAAAACTCAATGGTTTATTCGCTTTTCCAGCGATCGTGAAGGAAAGAGTGTCATCTCATCCGATCATTTCTATCATTTCAGCTGAAATGCTTATGTTTTATTATGCATTTGCCTCATGGAAACGAAAGCCTATTATTGGGGAGTCAACCTTCACGTTACACCAAAAAACAAGTTATATAGCTTTTAACATTATGCTCATCCATGCAATTGTTCTTGAAACGTTTGGTTTGCATTGGTGGCTGCATGATCAATCGATTCTTTTATCCGTTATTCTTCTCATATTGAACGTTTATTCCATCCTATTTTTCATTGGAGACATTCAGGCGGTTCGGTTGAATCCTCTGAAACTGAATCGTAATTATATGCAAGTCTCTTTAGGATTAATGAAGCGTATGGAAATCCCATATTCTAATATTGAAAACATACTTTGGGAAGAAAAGGCTGCTACTTTTTCATTGAAGCAGCGTGGAACGATTGACTTTATTGCCAAAGATTTTGAGGATGTGAAACCGCAATGTATACTTCAATTAAAGCGTCCGATAAAAGCTGTAATGTTTTTAGGATTTGAAAAGGAATTTCATACGGTTGCGCTCCGTGTCGATGAGCTAAGTAGATTTCGGCAACAGCTTGAACATAAAGTCAATGAAAAATCTTCCCGTGAATGATTCCGGGAAGATTTTTCATTGAAGCTTACGGTGTTTGATCGAAATAAGCGAGTTCTTCGTCGAACTCTGCATAGTCGAAGTAGATCATCGGGAAGAGGAATCGATGATCGGTGCCAATTTCACTAATAATGACGTGATCGCGGCCGGCAGCCTCCACTCTGCCGCGGACGGATATTGTGTTTTCTCCCGCTTCGACTGCATGTTCAAAAGAAAAATGAAATACGCCGGGCTTTCCCCTGTTTAGCCTTAGGATGTTTTCAATATAAGATTCTTCTCTGAATCTTCCCCGGCCGGTGGTTGGAACTGGTACTTGCGGCGGTACGACGGGCTGTTGGGGTTGTTGTGGAAAACCAGGGTACCAATAATACTGAACCATTTTTTCATCCTTTCAAAAGTTTGTGGGCAATCTTTTTCGGTAGGGGAATAGAAGCAATGTGCCTTATCTTTTAGGCATTCCATTCGTAATACCATTGGGCTGGGCATGCGTCGGTTGGTTCGAACAATTAGTGGACCGAGGTGTAGAATTTGAATGCACCCTGCCAGTGTTCGCTTCGTATTCCGTCCGTTTTGATAAAGGTAGCATTTTGTTGTTACTTTAAACCGATCAGCCTTTGAAAGGCTATCAGTTGCAACGGTCGGATATCTTTAAAATCCAGGCGGTTCCGCATATTAGTTTACACCTACATGTTCCAACCATCAGCATTCTAAATTGCCCTTCACCCCTGCTTCAGCACGTAATTATTTTGCTAATACATCCACTTCCTTGTCAGTGGCTTTTAAAACTGCCACAGTTTAACCCCCTCGATAGAACAATATGCTTTTCTATCTTTAATCATGACTTGAAAATAGATATACTATAGGGAAAGGGGGTAATTGTATGAATATTGATAATACTATTCCTGTTTTCATATCTTTTTATAAAACGATTAAACAGTTCTCTTTGGACGATTTGAAAAAATTTCTTAACGACAATGATGCCGTTTATCAAGCATACTTCCCGAATCATTGTCCACGTACAGATGAACGCCTGCAACAAGCGGTAGATCAATATGGAAATAAAATAAGGGAGATCGAAGCTTTTTCGAAGCAATTTCCGGAAATTCTACAAGCTATCGAACGTCGATTTCAAACTACATATGATTTCGATGTCCCATTACATGCTAAATTGATCGTTGGGACATTTGGATCAAATGCTTTTGTAACGAGTGACAATAAACGTGAATTGTATTTTGCAGCAGAGAAATTATCCGCTAAGCCTGATCATATGCGCGTAATTGCAGCGCATGAAATCGGTCATGTGAATCATTTTTCAATGGCGACAAAAGGAGGCATGGACTGGTCAAAAGTCGATTGGATGCATGGGTTGACGACACTTTATACTGAAGGAGCAGCAACTTACTTTTCTAAGCAGATTGTGCCAGATTTGAAGCAATCAATGTATTTTTCATTTGACGATGAAGGAGATCCTTGGGTGCAATGTTATGAAGAGAATAAAGAAGAAGTGAAACGGCGCTTTTTGCAAGATGCCTCGGCAGGGTGGGATATGCCGAAAGAGAAGGAATGGTTCCGTTTATCGGGTGGAAGTTATTTTGGTAGAAATCGTATCGGTTATTTACTTGGAACGGATTATATTGAAAACTTGGTTGAACGATTTGGAGAGAAAAAAGCATTAACGTTCTGGAACGGTAACGATTTGCATGCGGATGCGATAGAGTGGTTGAAAGCTTAAAAAGCGAAGGGGAGTGCCCTTCGCTTATTTATAACTATAAACGGGTTTAAAACTTAAATGATCGTATCGTTTCTTGCAGATCTTCCGCCATTTTTGCCAATGTATCAGAAGCCGCTGAAATCTCTTGCATGGATGCTGTCTGCTCTTCCGCGGCTGCCGCAATATTTTGCGTGTGAGCTGCAGATGCAGTGGAAATCTCGTAAGTTTCGTCCACTATCATGGCGACGTTGTCGAACTGCTGGACATTGTCTTGTAAGGCGCGTGATACGTCCCCGATCTGGGACAATACGTTGTTGACACCTTCAGCGATTTGCTGGAATGCGTCGCCTGCATCATTCACCATGTTGATTCCTTCATTGACAGTGACCGCACTTTGGTTCATTGCAATGACGGAATGGTCATTCCTGAATCGTCTTGATGAGTGAACTGATCTGACGTGCAGAGTCCGCTGATTGTTCCGCCAATAATTTCACTTCATTGGCAACGACTGCAAAACCTCGTCCGTGTTCGCCTGCCCGAGCGGCTTCAATTGCAGCATTGAGTGCGAGTAAGTTTGTTTGCTCTGCGACATTCGTAATCATCGATAGGATGTTTGTGATTTCCTTCGATTTGTTACCTAATTCATTGATAGCAAAGGCAGTTGATGTTGTCTCTTGCTGAATAGTTTGCATATGATTGATTGTTTGTGTAATGACTTTGTAGCCGCTTTGAGCAGTACGTGATGTTTCCGTGGAAGCAGCGTCCGTTCTTTTCATGGCGGTGGAAATCTGTTCTAATTCTTTCGCGATTCGGTTCATTGCATCGCTCGAGTCTTTTGTTTTCGCCATTTGAGCATCTGCACCCTCTGCTATGTCTTGAATGGAACTGGTAACCTGTTCAACGGATCGACTTGTTTGCTCGCTGCTGGCGGACAGTTCTTCTGATGTTGCCGCTACTTGCATAGAAGCTGTGGACACTTGCCCAATCATCTGCTTTAGATTGTCCGTCATGCGATTTGTATAACTTGCCAGCTCGCCGATTTCATCTTTATTGCGAATGTTCAGTTGTTCGGATAGCAAATTGCCGTCCGCCACTTTTCCAACCTTCTCTGTAACAAGTTTTATAGGTCTTGATAAATGATTTGAGAACCAGATAATAACGATCGTTCCAACGATCAAGGTGATGCCAAGGACGATGGATAGAGTGATGAGTAAATCATTTGCGCCGCTATTGAAATCTGTTAAATAAGTTCCGGATACGACAATCCATCCCCAAGCAGGGTCCATTTCCGCATATACAATTTTAGGAGAGATCTTTTCGCTATTAGGCAATTCGAAGTCGAATGTGACAAAGCCGCCTCCGTTTTTAGCAGCTTCAATCGTTTCTTTTGTCGTATACATACCATCCGGAGCTTGGGAATCGTACAAATTTTGGCCTTCCAAGGTCGGGTGGACAATGGCATTTCCGTCTTCATCCAACACGAAGTAGTAGCCGTACTCTCCCATGTCGACTCTGTTTTCCAGAGCGCGTGTCCCGTCTGCCAACATTGGACCGACTAACTTCTCCGCAGCTTTGCTTTGCGCCTCTTTTAACGTCAATGTTCCGTTTTGCACATCGTCATTTAGTACGGCAATCATATTAAGCGCCGACATTACATTGTTCTTAATGCCGGTAGTGCCGACTTCGTTCAAATGGTTTTAGCAGTTATGTAGCTGGATAGCCCGATTATCAAACTGGGAATGATTAACAGAGTTGCGGTAATGATGATAAGTTTGTTTCGAATCGTAAATTTCATTAGTAAGCCCCCTCGTTTTTTATATCGGAAGAAAAAGTTTGTATGTAATAAAAAACTGATGGAGAAACAAAATGTTTCTCCATCAGTTTTATTTAACTCAAACGTTGAAAAACTCGACTTTTTTGTCTCCTTCTAACAACGTGCCGACGAAGAATGATCCGAATACGCCATAGCGCGCGCTCACTTCGTCAAATCTCATTTCATAAACTAATTTTTTGAACTGAAGAACATCATCAGAGAAAAGGGTTACGCCCCACTCGTAATCGTCGAAACCGACAGATCCTGAAATGATTTGTTTCACTTTTCCTGCATAACCGCGGCCGATCATGCCGTGGCTGCGCATCAGTTCTTTTCGGCGATCCATGTCAAGCATATACCAGTTGTCGTCGCCTTCGCGTTTCTTGTCCATTGGATAGAAGCAAACGTATTGGCTGCGTGGCAATTCAGGATATAGACGTCCGCGCACGTATGGATTTTGGTAAGGATCCTCATTGGATTCGCCTGCAAGGTAATTGGATAATTCAACGACCGAGACGTAAGAATAAGCTGGAATTGTGTAATCTGCAATCGTTAATTTATTGAATTCCGCTTCCAGCTGCTGCAATTCATCCATTGTCGGGCGAAGTGTCATCAGCATGAAATCTGCTTTTTGGCCAACGACAGTGTAAAATGCGTGGCTTCCTGTTTTATTTTCATCTGCTTGTTGGAGCTTATCTAAAAAGGCCATGAACTCTTCAACCGCTTCTTGACGTTCTTCTTTTGAAATCAATTTCCAAGACGCCCAATCCATCGTCCGGAAATCATGTAGGACATACCATCCATCGAGTGTAATTGCTGCTTCGTTCAAGTGAATTCAAACTCCTTTTCGTGAATTTGGTTATACGGTTATTGTAGCACAAAGCATCGGAAAACATGTGATACAACGGCTGTTGTCATCAATTTGACATGATGTATATAATTGTTCCTATGAACAGAACTATTGTATGCTTAAAAGACACGATACTATTTGAAGAGGTGGATGGCAAGTGACGGATGTATTCAGCGAGATAAAACGAAAATTAAGCGGTAAGCGAAAAACGATCATTCTTCCAGAAGGTACGGATTTGCGCATAGTAGAGGCGGCATCCCGTTTGCATTCAGAAGGATTTGTGAAGCCTGTTCTGTTAGGGGATGAAACACAGATTGCGGATACCGCTAAAGGAGCAGGCATTGATTTGATGGATATAGAAATATTGGTGCCTGAGGCGGACCCTGAATTTGAGGAATTATGTGAACGATTCGTTGACCGGAGGAACGGCAAGGCTACAATTGAACAAGCCCGTGAGCTATTAAAAGATCCGAATACATACGGCACGATGTTAGTATATACGGGCAGAGCGGACGGACTTGTTAGCGGTGCAGTCCATTCGACTGCGGACACAGTGCGACCTGCATTGCAAATTATTAAAACGAAGCCTAACATTTCAAGGACGAGCGGTGCTTTCATTATGATGAGGGGAGAAGAACGTCTCGTATTTGCAGATTGCGCAATAACGGTCAATCCGACTGCGCAGGAATTGGCGGAAATTGCCGTGGAAAGTGCTAAAACGGCTAGAGCATTTGGCATTGAACCGCGTGTTGCAATGCTTTCATTCTCAACGAAAGGTTCTGCTGTCACCGAAGAGACGACGAAAGTAGTTGAAGCCGCGGAAATTGCGAAGAAATTAGACCCGGAATTGTTGCTTGACGGAGAATTCCAATTCGATGCGGCATACGTACCAGAAGTGGCAAAGAAAAAAGCTCCAGATTCAGTTATTAAAGGGGATGCGAATGTATTCATTTTCCCTTCATTGGAAGCGGGCAACATTGGCTACAAATTGACGCAACGCTTAGGGAACTATGAAGCGATCGGACCAATATTGCAAGGCTTGAACGCACCAGTAAATGATTTGTCGCGTGGATGCTCGGTCGAAGACGTCTACAAACTTTGCCTCATTACGGCAGTGCAAAGCTTACCAGATGAGGAACAATAAACAGTGGGAAATCGAGTGTCAGATGTTCAATTCAGTTTGCAAAAGAAACAATGGCGGCTCATAGACGAATCCATTTCCGCCAAAAAGCGATCAGCGCTTGAATCATTCGCTATGGACGACACACTTTGTCATTTAGTCGGCCAACAAATGAGCGTGCCGACTGTTCGCACTTGGGTACATGACAATACAGTCGTCTTAGGCATCCAAGATCATCGGCTGCCCTATATTGGCGAAGCATTGCCTCACTTAGAAGAGTCGGGCTATCAATTTATCGTCCGCAATTCAGGTGGCCTTGCAGTCGTTTTAGACGAAGGCGTGTTGAATGTTTCCCTTGTTTTATCAGAAAGAGAAGGATCGATTGATATCCCGGAAGGCTATGAAGCAATGTTGGAATTCGTCCGTTTACTCTTCCCGGAAGTTGGAGATAAAATCAAAGCTTACGAAATCGTTGGCTCCTATTGCCCGGGGACATATGATTTAAGCATAGAAGGACGGAAATTCGCCGGTATTTCACAGCGCCGCCTACGCCAAGGCGTTGCGGTGCAAGTGTATTTATGCGTTGAAGGCAGCGGGTCCGAAAGAGCTGAATTGATCCGCAAACTTTATAATGAAGGACTTCGAGGAGAACAAACAAAATTCACTTATCCGACGATCAAGCCGGAAGTGATGGCGTCCCTGTCGGAACTGACAGGAGAGCATCTCACGGTCAACGACATCGTCATTCGCATCCAAATGCTTTTGCGAGCTTTGTCGGAAGAAGAAATTCAAACGGGCGGGCTAACTGCAGAAGAAATGGAACTTTATTCGTTTTACTTGAAACGAGTAGTAGAGCGGAATCAGAAGATGTTGAAGTAGTGTAGCGGAGTAAGTACCGAGTGAGGAACTTAGGCGTTTAAATAGTGCATATATGCACTATTTAAACGATTTATGAGTAGATTGGAAATCTTTATGAGCTTGTTGAGAGGGTTATGCGTATAGAGAGCAACTTATGAGTCATTAATTTGCTTTATTCGTTTTCAAAGCGACTTATGCGTCTACTGTAGACTTTATACGCAATTGCCATAAGTCATGCGTTCATTAATGGGGAAATTGTATTGAATAGAATGTTTATGGAAGTTTCTGCACTTTTGGTGGAATAGTATCGACAGCTGCTAAGTGAAGGCGCCCCCCAAGCGGCAGCCGTAGCCATAAGACTGTCAGCGTGAAAACGCTGGCGAGTCTTATGGCGGAAGGCATCCGCCAGCGCCGAAGCGGTGCAGTTATAAGAGAATTGTATTGAATATAGGACTCTATGCAAGCTTTCTGCGCTTAAAGGATACGTATCGGCTTGTCCCTGTGCTCAGGAATAAGCGCATGCCCCTTCTAAGCGGTCCCGCTATAAAGTGCAATGCAAGCAGTCTATAAACGCGACAATAGCAATATATGCAAAAAAACCGCCGGATCAATGATTGATCGGCGGTTCTTTTGATACTAAATTTCCATTGCGCTCCATCGTGAAGACCGGCGCGGTCCGCTCCGACTCATCATCCAACGTCACAAGACGTCTTGCCCGGTTCATAATTTGGACAAATTGCTCATAATCATTGCGCAATGTTTTATTTTCTTGGCGAAGCTTCTCGATCTCTTTTTCAAGACCTTCCACTTTATCATTTGCGATTTTAGCAGTCTGCTTCCAACGCAGAGACTCCGAATCACTCGCTCCAGTATGATGTAAGCGAATCAAATAGGCGATTACCGTATCCAATGAAAGCGCAGATAGCGGTACAGCTACCTTTTCTTCATCACCAATCCCAACTGATGGATTGTATAATTGCTGGCTGCGTCGCTTGAAATCGGCGCCCAATACTCGCATCGCCTGTTTCCGCTCCTTCTTCGCCTCTGCCAACTCTTTCTCATACTCTCGGCGAACGACCGCATTCCATCTGAAACCGCATGCTGCGGCAGTCCGGTTCAGCTTATCGCCAACTTCCTCAAACGCACTTAACTGGGTGCTACCTTCCCGGACATGTCGCAGCACCGTTTCAGCTAATAAAATATCATTTTCCTCAAGCCATGCATCCTGTCTAACTTTCACCATCTCCATGCCTCCTGCCATGTTCATAGTCTCTTTCTACGAACAGTTTGGACAGGGTTCAATACTTTTATTCATCCAAATTGGACACTTTGAAAAAACCTTACACTATTTGAATAAAAACCTTTCTTTTCATCAACAGCTGCCCATCCTTTTTGCTATAATAAATAAAATGGACGTGGAGGTGGCGCAATGGATTATAAATATGAAAAGCTTTTCGAAGAGAAGGTGTTCAAAGATCCGGTGCATCGGTACATCCATGTGCGCGACAAAGTGATATGGGACGTGATCGGCACGCGCGAATTCCAAAGGCTTCGCAGAATCCGTCAGTTGGGGACGACATATTTAGTCTTCCATGGTGCGGAGCATAGCCGATTCCAGCATTCATTGGGCGTCTATGAAATTGTGAGACGTATCATTGATGACGGGTTCAGCGGCAGGGAAGAGTGGAATGATGAAGAACGGCTATTGACGCTGTGTGCTGCTTTATTGCATGATTTAGGGCACGGTCCTTTTTCGCATGCGTTTGAAAAGGTATTTGCGCTTGATCATGAAAAATATACACAAGCTATTTTGACAGGGCCAACTGAAGTCAACGCGGTCCTCCGTCGAGTGTCATCTGATTTTCCGCAAAAAGTGGCGGATGTCATCGGGAAAACGTATCCTGATAAATTGGTCGTCAGCTTGATTTCAAGTCAGATTGACGCCGACCGAATGGATTATTTACAGAGAGATGCTTATTATACAGGGGTTTCCTACGGCCATTTTGATATGGAACGGATTTTGCGCGTCATGCGGCCTGCGGAAGAGCAAGTCGTCATTAAGTTTAGCGGCATGCATGCGGTGGAAGATTATATAATGAGCCGGTACCAAATGTATTGGCAAGTCTATTTCCATCCTGTTTCTCGAAGTGCAGAAGTCATTTTGATCAAAATCTTGCATCGTGCGAAGCACTTACATAATAGCGGCTATGCGTTTGCGCAGGAGCCCGTGCATTTCAAGTCATTTTTCGATCAATCCATCGAGTTAGAAGACTACATATCTCTTGATGAGAGCATCCTATTAACGTATTTCCAATGGTGGCGAAAAGAAAATGATCCCGTATTGGCTGATTTATGTGATCGTTTCATTAACAGACGGCTGTTCCAATATGCTGAATTCGAACCGGCAACTGAATACCGGAAGGTTGTAGAGCTGGAGCAGTTGTTTAGAAAAGTGGGAATTGACCCGGAATATTATCTTGTCACGGATTCATCGTCCGACTTGCCTTATGATTTTTATCGGCCAGGTGAGGAGAACGAGCGTGTGCCAATCTATTTGCAAATGGCGAGTGGGGAGCTGCGCGAACTATCCCGGTCATCGGAAATTGTCGATGCGATATCGGGCAAAAGAAGGACAGACCATAAAATTTATTTTCCTGAGGATTTATTAGATAAAAAACAGGATGACCCGCACATCAATCAGATTTTGAAGATGCTGAGAGGATCGGAAGGAGTGGACGAGCTTGTTGATTGAACATGCCAAAATAGTGCAGTTCATTTCACTGGCGAATGAAGTGAACGGCCGGAAAAAGCTCCAAAAAATGGTGTACATCGCGAAAAAGATGGAGTTTCCGTTTGCCGAAAAATACGAGTTGCATATGTACGGCCCTTATTCGGAGGAGCTAACATTGCGAGTGGAGGAGCTTTGTGAAATGGGATTCTTGGCAGAGCGTTGCGAGGATAAAGGCTCCTATGTCCAATATAGCTACAATGTAACTGAAGAAGGAGAGCGCTTTGTAGAGATGGCGGGGGAACCCCATGATCTATTATCGGTTTGCATTGAGAAGATGAACGGCAAAAGCTCAAGATTTTTGGAATTGGTTTCAACTCTTTTATACTTCGATTATTTGCCGCAAGAAGAGCAAGTGGAGAAAGTCAAAATTGTGAAGAGCAAATTGAATTATACAGAAGAAGAAATCGAATCCGCTTTTGAATTTATTGAAGAGCTTCAAAAGGGTGCGGGCGTACCGAACAATATGTAACACTGTTAGAGACTGTAAAAAAGTAGCTATGCACTTTTTTACAGTCTTTTTCGGATTCAATACATTTGTTGATTTTTTGGTAGGAGACCTACCTCTTCAAAATGCTGCAGTAACTTTTCCAGAAACCTCTCAACTTCCTCATCAGATGGCACAGCGTTTAGTAAATCTTTCGGGGTGAATGCTTTACCACCTTTAACGACTAAGCTAATCTTTCGGGTATGCTTTATATCAACCAATGGATTGTTCTCCAATATTGCCAAGTCTGCCATATTGCCGACGATAATATTACCTAAATCTATGCGTTGTAAAGCTTTTGCGGCGTTGATTGTTGCGGCGGACAGCGCTTCAATTTCTGTAAAGCCACTCTCAACGAATAATTCCAATTCTCTGTGAAGCGCCATGCCAGGGAACGTGAAAATGCCTGCTGGCGTATCCGTTCCCGTGACAACCGTTCCGCCTGCTTGGTGATACAAGTAAGCGATCTTTTTAATGATTTTATGCTGCCTGCCGAGAAGCTCCAATCCTGCGGAATGTTGCAGGAACATTTGCCATTGAGCGATCAATCCTTGATTCTCAAAAGCCTTGTCAATGACGGGGTGTGTTATTTTCCAATAATTTTCCAATAAACGTGCTTGATCGTAAAAGGCTATTGTTGGGCATAACTTGACGCCTTTTTTAATGAGATGTCGACAAATTTCAATAATGGAATCCTCATCCGGCTCATCCCAAGGAATTTCATTCCATACGTTTGCCTCTGCCTGCGTAGACCATTGCGGATACATCGCTTGTATAAAACCAGACGCATGTTCATTCCAGTCGATCCCCATATCAGCAGCATCGACCGCGTTTACTTGTGTGGAATGGATTAAATCGCAGCTAACTTCCTTATGATGCAATTTTGCTTCTTCGACGGCAGCACGCATCATTTCCGGCATTAACTTATTGTATACTTTTATGAAAGAGGCCCCTTCCTTCACTTGGCGCCGGACTTCTTCAATAACTTTTCGCTCATCATCTGTACTTAAATTAAAAGGTCCTGTTTCTCCCCATAAACTTTTAGAACCATCGATCAACCGATCAGTCGAAATTATGCGTGGAGTCGGTGCATCGGATGGCGCTTCAATCATGTTGTGCAGCTCGTATAAACTGCCTGCCATATTCCGAACTGTAGTAACGCCAGCTGCCGTAAAAAGGGGAGCAAACCCCATTTTTATGTGGACATGCATGTCGATAAGGCCAGGGATGATCCATTTGCCGCTGCAATCGATAATCTCTGAACCTGTTTGCAAATTTGTGGCTACAGCCAATATTTTATTTCCGTTAAGTAAAATATCTTTTTGCACAAATTGGCCTTTCTCAAAATCCAAAACTTGCCCGCCTTTTAATAGAACACTCATCATCCCATCCCCTAACGGCAAGGTTTTATAATTCTGATAATTAATGGATGCATATTAAAAAGCAATTGGAATGAACCAATCGCCTTATATGTTTTTATTCCCCGTCGCTTAAACGTTTGCCTCCGACGGCATAATGGTTTTTCGGCATTTCCTCAATAAAGACAACAACATTTTGCGCTGGTGCTCCTGTCGTTTCAGCTACAGCTTCCGTCACTTTTTCGCAAAGTGCCCGTTTTTGTTCCTCCGTGCGTCCTTCTAACATTTTAACAGTTACATATGGCATGTCATTTCCCCCTTTCGGTTAAACTTCGGTATAGTATATATGATAACAGAGTGGAAGGTGGTATTGGAATGACGAATGAACAGAAGCCAAAGAAGAAAATGGGATTTACAATTATAAAAAACGATCCGACAGATGGGCATAAAGGGTTCGGCATCGGATCTTTGTCATTGGAAAACGTATCGCCGGTCATTGTCGATATTGAAGAGGGAGAGGCCCGTATTGAAATTGGTGCCATGCACGCCCGAAGCGATACAGAACGGGGTGTCAAATTTACGACAAACCGAGAAGACTCGGAAGGCGGAAAACCGTATTGGCTCGTATGGGTTACGATCGATTTCAAGGAGTCCGGCCCGTATTACGCCGGAGTTACAGCTTGTGAAATGGTTGTAAATAAGGAAAAACGGCGTGGCTACAAAATTTTGGCCGACCATGTAAATAAAATGGATAAATCAATGAAGCGTCATATTATCGTTGACCATATGGATGAAAAATCGAAAAAGATTTTGGCTGACTTCCTATCAAGCCATAATAAAGAAATGTGGGATCGCAGTGAGCCAAAACTGCATATCGATTTAGGCGCCGACTCACCAGAATTATGAACAAACTGTGAAATTTGGCAGTAGAAGCGCTATCGAAGGTTGAATGTTACTCGTAAAGCAAGTACACTAAAAATACAGCTTGCAATTGTAGGCTAGGACAACCGCACGATACCATATTGTAGAAAGGGATTCACACCAACCCAAGCGAGAATCCTAATCTATAGTAGGCATCGCCGGAAAAAAGCTTTCCTCCCTGAACGATTCAGAGAGGAAAGCTTTTTTGATGGTCGTATTCTGTGCTTCGCAACACGCAACACAATGTAGGCTTCGAATCATAAGGTAACTCGCCTGCAATGCTACGTAAAACAGCTTGCAACACAACTTCGACCTCGCATCTCAATGTAAATCGGTTTCAACGCAAGTGTCTCGAACAACATAGCTGCTATGCAACGCAACATGGAACTCAAATTTCAATGTAAATCAGTCACAAAGCAACGTAACCGTCTCACATTGCTACATAATTGTCCTGCAACACAATATAGCTCCAAAGTTCAATCATTCAAAAAATGAAAACGGGAAGAGCTCGAATGTGCCGTCCTCCTGCTCTTTGTTAGACCGTTCCTCACGCAACGATCGATCAGTGCAAAGTTTTTGTGGCATATCTTTATCTTTGACGTAAATTTGCCGCTGGTTTGGGCATTCGTTTACCGCAATGCCGCCGGTTTCGATGTCTACGATGACGCTTTGAACACCGCTTGGCGGGATGAACGGCTCCGGAGGCTTACCTTCATGGACTTTCTCCATGAAGTCGATCCAAATTTTCTTGGATGCCGATTTGTCGTCTAGATCGGTCAACTGTTTACCGACGTCGTAACCTGTCCAAATGCCGGCTGTGAGCGTTGGCGTGTAGCCAATCAAATATTGGTCCGAAATGGTTGTGCCCGATTTTGCAGCATATGGCCTCGTTTGCTTTGGCCGCATGGATAGTCCGGTAACGACTGAGTAGTCGTTAAAAACGGGATCAAACATACCCGTCAGTAAATGTGTCAAAACGAACGCGTCTTGCTCTGTTATAACCCGCTTTGTGCTTTTCTCCGGTCGTTCGTAAACAATATTCCCGTCAGCATCCTCAATCGATAAAATCGTCGTCGGCTCCACTTTCATTCCGCCCGAGGCGATCCGGTTATAGGCGTTTGTCATTTGCAGCAAGGTAACTTCCGAAGTACCCAATGCAACAGCTGGGGATTCTTGAAATTGTACGTCAATCCCTAAACGTTCCGCCATTTTATTGTATTTCTTATAACCGATTTCCTCTAACGTTTTCACCGCGTACACATTATCTGAAATGGCGATTGCTTGTGCCAACGATATCGGATGTCCTGCAAATTTTCCATTGACGTTTTTCGGTTCATAAGTTGCCCTTCCGTCATCATATGTGAAGATTGTCCGTTCAGTTGACAAAAATGTCATTGGGTTATAGCCGCTTTCAAGCGCGGCAGCATAGAGTACTGGCTTCATTGCAGATCCGGGCTGTCTTTTCGCTTGGGTTACCCGGTTGAAGGGGCTTTCTGCATAGTTCCGACCACCGACGAGGGCAGTGATTTCCCCGGTTTCTGGCTCGATCGACATAAAGCCTAACTGAAGTTCATTGTCAGGCATCCACCTTTCGATGATTTCCTCAGCAGTTTTTTGATGATGCGGATCGAGCGTCGTCCGGATTGTCCACCCGCCTTCAGCAGGATAGCGCCCTTTATTGCTTAAAATCTGTTCGGCTTCCCTCCAAACCTCATCTAAGAAATATGGCGCAACCCGTTTCGTACCTTGCCAATCTTCCGTCTTCAAATGAATTGCTACGTCCTTCGCACGCTCTTTTTGAATTTCGGTAATAAACCCTTGCTCCTCCATTAAGGAAAGGATAAGTAGTTGCCGCTCCCTAGAACGCTCCGGATTATCAAGCGGCGAATAGATTGATGGCCCTTTGGCAATGGCTGCAATAACAGCGGATTCTTCCAACGTCAAATCTTTTGCGGATTTATCGAAATAAAACTTGCTCGCCGCCTCAACGCCATACATCCCATGGCCGAAATATACAGTATTCAAGTAGCCTTCCAAAATGACATCTTTGTCATAAAATCGTTCCAAACGATAGGCGATGAGCGCCTCTTTTATTTTCCGATTCCATGACTTTTCGGGAGTCAAAAACAAATTCCGGGCATACTGTTGGGTAATTGTACTTGCCCCTTCCACTTTTCGCATTGTTTTAATGTCGCGTAAAATAGCACCGGCAATCCTTTTATAGTCGAACCCGCCATGCTCATAGAAATTCCGGTCCTCTGTTGCAATGAAAGCGTCGATCAACAAAGGGGAAACTTCGTCTAAGTCGACCCAATACCGTCTTTCGGCAGAAAACCGGTCGCCGATCTGTCTGCCGTTCTTATCTAAGAAGACACTCGCTTTCGGAACGCTTAAAGAGGGTGCGCCGGTAATTTGCGCATATAATCGCAAGCAAAGCAAAACGGTAAACATTGCCGTTACGCATGTCACGCTAATGAGCAGCATTGAGCGGAAGATCTTTTTTCTTTTCCTTTTTTTAATATAATCAGCTCTTCTCATATAATCCCGTCCCCATATCAATCATTACAGACAGTATGCGACAGCAAGGAAGAGATTAAACAGTAATCATGTAAAAATACAAAACATAGTCAATAGATTTCAAAAGCCGTTTCTTCAATCATGCCGCAGTGAAGATACAAGAAGTCATATGAATATGACTCAGACTGTAGACAAAGTATTTTTTCACTTTGTCTACAGTCTTTTAAAGGTTTTTAGTTATGGGATAAGTGTTTGCCCAGCTTGGCTTGAAAACGCTTGCCAGACAAGGCGCGAAGTCGAGCGAAGACCCGAATAGAACTTNTCATATGAATATGACTGAAATTCTGAAGCAGTATTGGAATAAACAACTGAAAAACGATATAATGAATAGATATTTTGAAAGTAAGGACGGTGTGCGTATGGAAACGGAAAACGGGCGCCATGTCAATGTGAAGCTTCATTCAACGATTAAGCACGATGAATCCTCTGCTGACACGCATGAATTGACGTCCAAGGGCAAACTGATTGAAAAGGGTGGAAAAACTTACTTGCGGTTTGAAGAAAGCCAAGACGGTCAAAAAGTGCACACAACGGTTAAACTGGACGAAGAAGATACGATTATCATGAGAAGCGGTGCAGTCAATATGCGTTTGCCTTTCACTGCAGGGAGCACGAGGTTAGGCAGTTATGGAGCAGGACCGGCTTCCTTTAATTTATTCGTAAAAACGGAACGTCTTCAAGTACAGGAAGGCAGCATCTTCGCGCATTACACATTGCATGCTGACGACACGCTCTTAGGTACGCATGAACTTACCATTACATATACGGAGGTACAATCATGAACGCAGTTGAACAAATTCAACAGGAAATAAAAGACGCTTTTCGCAAAGCGGTAATAGATGCCGGTTTGGCGGATGAAACGACAATTCCGGATGTAATTTTAGAAACGCCGAAAAACAAGGAGAACGGTGATTACGCAACGAATATCGCCATGCAACTGACGAAAATCGCGAAACAGCCTCCACGCGCAATTGCGGAAGCGATCCTATCAAAATTGGATGCTGACAAAACAGCGATTGATTCGATTGAAATTGCCGGACCAGGCTTCATGAACATCCGATTGAAAAATGATGTCCTCGGCGATGTTGTGAAAACGGTTCTTTCGCAAGGTGAAAATTATGGCCGTTCAACCTCAGGCAAGAATGAAAAAGTGCAAGTGGAATTTGTCTCTGCTAATCCAACGGGAGATTTGCATCTTGGACATGCACGTGGCGCGTCTTTAGGCGACTCGCTTTGCAACATCCTTGATTTTGCCGGTTATGATGTTTCCCGTGAATATTACATTAATGATGCAGGCAATCAAGTGAACAATTTGGCGCTGTCTGTTGAAGCTCGTTATTTCCAAGCATTAGGGCTTGAAAAGGAAATGCCGGAGGACGGCTATCATGGTCAAGACATTATTGACATCGGTAAAAAGTTGGCGGAAGAGTTTGGAGATCAATACGTCAACACTCCCGAACAAGAACGCCTTGAGTTTTTCAGGAAGTACGGCCTTGATTATGAATTGAATAAATTGAAAAAGGACCTTGAAGATTTCCGTGTCCGTTTCGATAATTGGTATTCCGAAACATCGCTCTATACGGACGGCAAGATCGGCGTTGCATTAGACAAACTGCGTGCGAATGGCCATGTATACGAAGAGGATGGAGCGACTTGGTTCCGTTCAACGACATTTGGCGATGACAAGGACCGTGTGTTAATTAAAAATGATGGAACGTATACGTATTTGACGCCAGATATCGCATACCATGAAGATAAAATACGCCGCGGCTTCGATAAGCTCATTAATATTTGGGGCGCGGATCACCACGGGTATATTCCGCGTATGAAGGCTGCGATAGAAGCATTAGGCTACGATCGCGACACATTGGAAGTGGAAGTTGCCCAAATGGTCCAATTGTACAAGGATGGCGAGAAGTTCAAAATGAGCAAGCGTACCGGCAAGGCGGTAACATTGCGTGAGCTCGTTGAGGAAGTTGGTCTCGATGCAGTCCGTTATTTCTTTGCGATGCGTTCTGGCGATTCGCAAATGGACTTTGATTTGGACCTTGCCATTTCGCAATCAAATGAAAACCCGGTTTACTATGCACAATACGCACATGCGCGAATTTCTTCCATTTTGCGCCAGGCTGAGGAAAAGAATTTATCTGCTTCCATGGAAAACTTGAATTTACTGCAAACGGAAAAAGAACAGACATTACTGAAGAAAATAGGCGATTTCCCGCGTGTTGTAAGCGATGCAGCAAGACTTCGTTCTCCGCACCGCATCACAACGTATATTCATGAGTTGGCAGCTGAATTCCACAGCTTCTACAATGCTGAAAAAGTATTGGATCAAGAGAACCGTGAACTATCCGAAGCTAGACTCGCACTCGTCACAGCAACAAGGACAACAATTGCGAACGCGTTGAAACTCATCGGCGTGCATGCGCCTGAAAGAATGTAAAGCAAAGAAAAAGGCTTGGAAACGTAAATGTTTCCGGGCCTTTTTTGATTGGGATAGAATGGGGGAAGTTACTTAGACGGTGTGCATTGCGGCACAATGTAGATCGTCTGTATCGCAATATAGAAGTTCGCAGCATAACAAACCTCAGGGAAATGTATAATAATTTTTCATTTGCACAGCATCAGGCATTTGGAAATCCATTCTATCGACAAGGAGAAAAACTATAGTATAATAGAGCCATACAAAATTACATATCCAAACATGAAGGTGCCCCAACGACGGGGTTAAAAGGGAAGCCGGTTGAATTCCGGCGCGGTCCCGCCACTGTAAGTGTTCGCAAACCGCCATACGCCACTGGACTTTGGTATTCCGGGAAGGCGCGGCAAGCAATGAGCACGAGCCAGGAGACCTGCCTTCATGAGTCACCCGTGCCTACGAGGATAGGTTTGGTGAAAATCGGCGTGCGTGGCCGTATTTTTACTGAACTCATTCCTCCGTTGTATGACGGGGGATTTTTATCTTTATTCAGCAAAAAGTTTCGTCTCAAAAGTGATCATCGAAGTGCATTGTTGCGCACTTTCCAATCGCTTGCTGAATAAGGTTAAAATCCAGACGCAATCACGCCATGGCGGATTGATTATTTGGAATCAACAGGAGGATTAGATAATGAAAAAGTTTTGGCAATTATGGCTAACAGCTGTCCTTGCGACATTTCTGCTAACAGCATGTGGCACTTCAGATGACGCAAAGAAGGATGAGACGACTCCGGCAACTGAAAAAACGGATAAGGCAGAGACTGAACAAGCTGTTGAAGAAGCATTTCCGGTTACATTGACGGATGCGGTAGGCAATGATATTACGCTTGAAAAAGCTCCGGAAACGATAGTTTCCATGATTCCAAGCAATACGGAAATTTTATTTGCACTCGGTTTGAATGAAGAAATAATCGGTGTCAATGATTGGGACGATTATCCCGAAGAAGCACTAAAAAAAGAAAAGATCGGCGGCATGGAATTCAACGTTGAAAAAATCATCTCGATGAATCCGGAAATTGTCTTTGCGCATGAATCCATGTTAGGCACTAGCGATGAAGGGCTGCAGCAGCTTCGTGATGCTGGTTTGAATGTATTTGTCGTGAAAAATGCAGCAGATTTTGAACAAACATATAAAACGATCGAAACGATAGGACAAGCGACTGGTAAAACAGAAGAAGCAGAAGCAATTGTCGACGAGATGAAAGCAAAAGTCGAAGAAGTCATTACAAAAACGCAAGCTGTGGAAAATAAAAAGCGTGTATTCGTCGAAACATCTGACGCACCTGAAATTTACGCCCCCGGTAAAAACACATTCATGCAAGAAATGTTGGATATGATCGGTGCTGAAAATATTGTGACAGGAGAAGGCTGGGTCATGATCAGCCCTGAAGAGATTGTAAATCAAGATCCAGACGTCATCATCGTCATGTATAGTTATGTGCCCGACATCGTTGAAAGTGTAAAAAAACGCGACGGCTTCAGCAACGTGACAGCAGTTAAGGAAGATGCGGTTGTTCAAGTAGATGAAAACTTGACGAGCAGAACAGGTCCACGTCTTGCACAAGGCTTAGAAGAAGTCGCGAGAGCCATCTATCCGGAGGCTTTCGGTGAATAAAGCAACGATCGCTTACATCGTGTCAACCGCTACGCTCATTGTAGCGGTTTGGCTCGGTGTGACGATTGGAACCGTGAACGTGCCGATCAGTACGCTATGGGATTCATCGGATCAAACCGCAACGAATATTTTATGGAAAATCAGAATGCCACGTGTCATTTTAGCCGGCCTCGTCGGAGCATCACTAGCCATTGCAGGAGCTGCTTTCCAAGGTTTATTGAAAAATCCGCTCGCTGATCCATATACCCTCGGAGTGTCATCCGGCGCCTCAGTGGGTGCTGTCATGACACTCTTTTTTGGTTTGTCCATCCCACTGTTCGGCAACTTCACATTGCCTGTATTCAGCATGATCGGTGCAGGTGTTGTCATGTTTTTAGTGTTAGGTTTTGCAAAATTGGTCGACCGTTCTATGAAAATGGAAACGATCATTTTAACAGGCATCATTTTCGGATCTTTCTTAGGGTCAGTGCTCTCTTTAATGATTGCTTTGACAGGAGAAGAACTGCGACAAATTATCGGCTGGCTATTAGGCAGCGTATCGATGCGCGGTTGGAACTATATCATCATGGTTCTACCGTTCGTCATCATCGGTTCTTTTATTTTATGGCTGAACAGACGTGAATTGAACGCGATGCTATTTGGAGAAGAACGGGCCCATTATTTAGGCGTCAACGTTAAACGGCGAAAATTCATGATTTTGATCGGAGGTTCGATATTGACAGGGGCAGCAGTGGCGGTGTCCGGAACGATCGGCTTTGTGGGTCTCGTCGTGCCTCATATGACACGTCTCATGTGGGGATCGGATCATCGGCATTTATTGATGCTTTCCTTTTTGAACGGTGCGTCATTGCTCATCATTTGCGATTTGATTGCACGCACGATCATTTCGCCTTCGGAATTGCCAGTCGGTGTCATTACAGCCTTCATCGGCGCACCGGTATTTGCATACATCTTTTACAGACAAAGAAGGAAAGGGGCGATGTGACATGTTGCATGTCAATAACCTTACGGGTGGCTATGGTAAAGAGCCAATCGTAAAAAATATCTCTTTCCAAGTAGCAAAAGGAGAAGTAGTAGGCATTTTAGGGCCGAATGGCAGCGGCAAATCGACCTTGCTCAAGCTAATATCAGGCATTTTGCCGAAACAGGATGGAACAGTAGAAGTTGACGGACAATCTGCAGAGTCGTACTCACAAAAGCAATTTGCAAGGAAAGTGGCTGTTCTGCCGCAGCTGCATGCACATGCCTTTTCCCATACTGTGAAAGACACTGTCGCTTTAGGCAGATATCCACATCAATCAGGACTATTCTCGACTTGGTCCGATGAAGATGAGCGCGCAGTTACAGAAGCGATGGAGTATACAGGCGTGTTACGCTACAAAGACACGGCAATTGAACTGCTTTCCGGTGGAGAACAGCAGCGTGTCTTCGTTGCACAGGCTTTATCGCAGGAGGCGCCCATTCTTTTATTGGATGAACCGACGAACCACCTTGATATCGCCCATCAGCAACAATTATTGGATACAATTCGTGATCATGCTTTGAAAAAAGAGACTACGATCCTATCTGTTTTTCACGATATTAACTTGGCATCCTTATATTGCGATCGCCTTTTATTGATGGATAAGGGAGAAATTTCAACGATTGGTACACCGTTGGACGTTGTTAAAGATACGACAATCGGTCCTGTTTATCATGCGCGCGTAAAAACGCAGCCCCATCCGGAATTGCCGAAGCCTCAAATGATGTTGCTGCCTCAGCAATTAAACAATGTCGATTCTATGAGAGTTACAAAAGAGCAATTTACCGTATCGAAGGAATTTGTCGCATTTCAGTCGAGGCAACCGTTGAAAACGTTGTCATCCGCTGTCCATAATCCGGGGATGGGCTGGTATCGAACTTTCGTCAATCGCCATGTCGATCAAAATTACAATATTGCCGATGCCAAGCAGGAAAACGCTAATTATTTAGAACGGCACGGTTTTCATTTAACTGAAACGGTCGGAATGATGACCGCAGTGATGACTGAGCATGTGGAGATTGGTGAGTATGAAGCGGATTTCGGCTCCATCCTTATTGCGGTGACAGCAGGAGTCGGCAATGCCGTTGACGCATCGAAAGCGATTGAGCGAGAACGAGAAAATCGAATCGGGACGATCAACACTTGGGTCATCATGAATGGCCAGTTGACGGAGGAAGCGTTCATTCAGGCGATGATTACAGCTACAGAGGCAAAAACGAAGGCGCTTCAAAATGAAAACATAAAAGATCCGCTAACAGGCACAATTGCAACAGGAACATCGACAGACAGCCTGTTAGTTGCGGCAACACAAACTGGAGAGATGCTTTCTTATGCAGGCCCGGTTAGTCCGTTAGGTAAATTGATCGGTCACGGCGTGTATGATTGCACGATCCGAGCGCTGAAAGCTTATAAAAAAGCGAAAGGCTGGACGGAATGATGGCAGCGCATTTCATTGCCATCGCCCTCGGCTTTTTTCTTGACCGAATTGTTGGCGATCCGCAGAATTGGCCGCATCCTGTCCGTTTGATCGGATCGCTTATTTCGACATTAACGAAGCGGCTAAATAAAGGAAAAGCACGCTTCATGAAAGGGACGATGGCGTTTTTCATTACTGTAGTAACTGTCACTGTGATTGTATTAACCGTTGTTTTTTTCTCGTACAAGCTGCACTTGTTTGCAGGCATTGTCGTTGAAACGATCCTCATTGCGGTTGGACTTGCCCAGAAAAGTTTGAAAGAAGCTGCTTTGGAAGTATATGAACCGTTAATAGAAGGAGATATGAAAGAAGCACGCAAAAAATTGTCTTGGATTGTTGGCAGAGACACGGAACGGTTAGGGGAAAGTGAAATAGCACGCGGAGCGATCGAAACGGTTTCTGAAAATACGGCTGATGGAATTACATCGCCTTTATTTTGGGCATTTCTTTTTGGTGCACCTGGTTTATGGATGTACAAATCGGTCAATACACTTGATTCGATGATCGGCTATCGTGATGAGCGCTATTACGAGTTCGGGAAGTTTTCTGCGCGTGCGGACGATGTATTGAATTTCATTCCTGCAAGAATGACCGGCTTGCTCATTCTGTTGTTCTCTCCGAATGAAGGGAAGATTCCTTTTGGCAAGCGATTTGCAGGCTGGAGGAAGGATGCACGTCGCCATCCGAGCCCGAACAGCGGATATTTGGAAGCTGCGACCGCGTGGCAACTGGGCGTCAAGTTAGGCGGGGAAAGCAGTTATCGGGGCGTTATTTCAAAACGGCCAGAAATTGGCCCGAATCTGCGACAGTTGGAAGCCGCCCATATTCAGACCGCGATCGTCCAAATGCACAAGGCGTCTTTTGCTTTCTTTTTATTGATGATGTTGATTGGAGTGGTACTATATGCAGTTGCCTGAGCATGGAGCGAACCCAAAGAAGTTATATGAGCGGCTCGGCATAGACGCGCCAGAGAAGCTGTTCGATTTCAGTGAGAACTGCAATCCGGCCGGCCCGCCGAAAGAAGTGCAAACGGTTTGGCCGTCTTTATTATCCAGACTGAAGCATTATCCTGATCCAGCAGGGGAGCCATTTTTGTCGGCGGCAGCAAAGTTCCACGGCGTGCCGGTAGAGAGGGTATTAGCGGGGAATGGTGCAGCGGAACTATTATCGCTCATCGCGGAAAGGTATCGGGGCAAGCGAGCGTTGATCGTTCACCCGACGTTTTCCGAATATGAAGCGACGCTCACCGCAAAAGGGGCTGAGGTGGTACGTATCATCGCCTCTGAAACGGACGGCTTTAAATTGCCAACAGAGCAAATTTTAGAAGCTTTACACCATGTCAATGTCCTTTATTTATGCACTCCGAATAATCCGACTGGCGTATTGCCACCACGTGACGAGCTTGACTTAATTATTCGAACAGCAGGCGAAACAGGCTGTGAAATCGTTTTGGATGAAGCATTCATTGATTTTGTAGATGAATCAGCTTCCTTTATTTCTGACATAGAGTGCTATAAGCATGTCATCATCGTCCGATCGATGACGAAAATGTATGCCATTCCGGGCATCCGGCTTGGGTATGTCATTGCGCATCCTATAGTAATCGAATCGTTAAAAGCTGCCGCTCCGCATTGGAATGTGAATGGCTTCGCTGCTTTTATCGGAAAGATTTGCCTTGAGCAGATCGACTACCGTGAACGTGCAATCCGCCATGCAACAAAAGCTCGTGAGGAAATGAGCTTCTTTTTGAAGTCGAATGGCTGCGTCGTAACAGACTCGACTGCAAACTTCTTATCCTTCAAATTTGGTGGACAGACGAAAGAGCTGTATGAGCATTTGCTTGAAAAGGGCATGGTGCTCCGCCATTCGGAAAATTTCATAGGGATGGATGGAAATTGGCTTCGAATCGGCATGAAAGGCGAAAATGAGCTTCATTTGCTGAAAGAGGAACTGTCCAATTGGTTTGCGGTGCAAAATCGGTAAGGGGGGAAGCGCATGCTTACATTTATTAGCGGCGGCGTACGAAGTGGAAAGAGCGCTTATGCCGAAAAACGGTTAGTGGAGCAGGCGAATAGCTCAGGGGGCAGGCTCATTTACATAGCATCCGGGCAAGCGACGGACGATGAAATGCGTGAGCGGATCGCAAAACATCGCCATGATCGGGCAGATGCGGGCTGGCTAACTTTTGAACAGCCGATCGCAATTGCCGAGTTGTTGCCGCATATTCAGCCGGGAGATTATGTCCTTTGGGATTGCTTGACAACTTGGCTCGCAAATGAAATGTATACGACAAATCAAGACGGTATTTTTTGCGTCAACGTCCCGGGCTGTATGGAGAGAAAGTGCAGTGAGGTGGTAGCTGCGGTTGAAAATATGCGCGAAATCGCCACCCATGTAACGATCGTCTCCAATGAAGTATTGGATGAACTTCCGTCTCCATATGAAGAAACGAAGAGATATAGCCAATTGCTTGGAGACCTTCATTGCAAATTCGTGCAAATTGCCGACAATGCAATCGAAATGGACTATGGGTTTGCAATTGAGTGGAAAAAGGAAGGGCAGGTGTGCGTGCAATGAAAGGTATCATGGTGATGGGCACGGCGTCCGATGTTGGCAAAACGATGATTTGCACGGCGCTTTGCCGGATTTTATCAGATGAAGGACTGAAAGTTGCCCCGTTCAAATCGCAAAATATGTCTGGCTTTTCCATAGCGCTCAACGATGGCAAAGTGATGAGCCGTGCGCAATATTTACAAGCGGAGGCAGCAAGGACAAAACCCCTTATTGAAATGAACCCGATTTTATTGAAGCCGACAAAAAATATGAAGTCGGAAGTCTTCTTATTAGGGGAGCGCTTCGGCGAAATCGGCGGGATGGATTATCGGAAACGTTTTTTCGAGACTGCACTGCAAACAGTGGAAACGGCGCTTGCGAAAATCAATTCTGAGTTCGAGATGATCGTCATCGAAGGGGCGGGAAGCCCTTCCGAAGTGAATTTAAATGACCGGGAGATCGTCAATATGCGCATAGCGGATATGGCGGACGTTCCTGTACTATTAGTTGCTGACATTGAACGTGGCGGAGCGATCGCCTCGATCGTAGGGACGATCATGTTGCTAAAGCCGGAGCATAGATCGCGTATAAAAGCGATTGTTGTGAATAAATTTCACGGGGACCCGGCTTTATTTAAAGAGGGCGTTGAATTTATTGAATCGTATACGAATATTCCGGTAGTAGGCATCCTCCCTTATATGAAAGATCATGGCATCGAAGAGGAAGATATGGATAGGCCGACAGCTGCTGTATCTGATGATCGGGACGTTTACGATGAGTGGGCAAAGCATGTGAAAGCCCACTTGAACTGGCCACTACTGAAAGAAATTATGTCGGGTCGGGTGAAAGGATGAAGGGATTCGTACTGTCTTTACAGTTTTTCACTTCTATTCCAATTAAAAAGGAGCTCCCTATGGGCAAAAAAGAAGTCACCTCGATGTATATCGCTTTGCCTATTATTGGAGGTCTCATCGGGTTGTTCACTTTCGGGGTAGCGATGCTGTCGGAAACAATTAACTTCAGTCCGTTGTTAACAGCTGTGCTTTTATTAATCGTGATGACCGGCTTGACTGGCGGTCTCCATCTTGACGGTTTTGCGGATACAGGAGACGCTTATTTTTCCTATAGAGATTTAAAAAAGCGCCATGAAATTTTAAACGATCCACGTATAGGTGCTTTTGGAACGATGGCAATGGTTTTCTTGCTGTTGTTGAAAGCGGCATTGCTTTATGAGTTTTTGAGCGGCAATGCTAGCGGGTTTGCTGTTTTTATTGCCATTCCATTGCTTGCCCGGGCGGGGATGAATGTTTATTTTGCACTTACCCCTCTCTCGAAAGAAGAAGGAATTGCCCACTTTTTCAAAACGAAAATGAATGGCCGTATAGTGAAATTGGGTTCTTTGCTAATCGGGCTTGCAACGTTAATTGCAACTATCTTTGCTTTGTCGACAATTTTGCTGCCAATTGTTTGGTTCGTCGTTCTTGTGCTTGGAGTGCTTTTATTTAACAGATGGTCTTTGAAGCATTTTGGAGGCGTTACCGGAGATTTATGCGGCGCATTTATCGAAGGGATGGAGGCGGTTTTATGGATCGTGGCCATAGTTTGTATGTAATACGCCATTTTCCAACTGAGGGAAATGAAAAGAAACAATATATTGGCTGGACAAATGAGCCGATCATTCCTTTAGAAATGAATCCACTTTCTATTGACGTGTCGACCGTCTATGGCAGTGATCTCCTTCGTGCAAAGCAGACTGCTAAGATTTATTTCCCAAACGCTTCCTACTCCGCAGATGAACGCCTTCGTGAATGTCATTTCGGGGCATTTGAAGGGAAAACGTACACGGAATTGGAGACGGATCAACAGTATCGGAACTGGATTGGCGATCCACACCGCTATGCGCCCACAGGCGGGGAAAGTTTGAAGGAAATGCGGTTGCGGGTAGTGGAGGCACTTCGATCGTTGCCGAATGAAGCATTTGCCGTAACGCACGGAGGACCGATCCGGATGATGATGGCGCAATTCGCTCCGGAGGAAAAACCTTTTTGGTCATGGATTGTCCCGCACGGTTCCATTTGGAAATTTAGATGGAAAAACCGGGCTGATTTGGAGGAGGGAAGAAGATGCATGTCGTTGTCGGAGGTGCGCATAACGGAAAACGGGCATATGTCAGGGAACTGATCGGTACGGATGAAGATTATCTATTCGCAGATCGTCCTGAAATGATCGATGCACTGCCGGATTGCGAGAAAGTGGTCGTCGCTAATATTGAGGAATGGCTTCTTCAGACGAAATTGTCGGAAGCGGAAGCGATATCGCATATACTGAAAATAACTGAAGGGCGTGAAGTCATCTTCATTTTGACGGATATTGGCAGAGGAATTGTGCCGATGGACGCCGAACAACGTAGAGTAAGAGATGCATGCGGCCGTCTTTATCAAAGGCTATTTCGGGAAGCAAATGTAGTGACGAGAGTTTGGTACGGTTTGCCACAAACTTTAAAGAAAAGGGGAGAGTAAGTATGAAAATTTATACGAAAACAGGCGATAAAGGAAAAACGAGCTTAATCGGCGGGCGTGTCGATAAGGATAGTCTTCGCGTAGAGGCATATGGCACGATGGATGAATTGAATTCGTTCATCGGAAAAGCGATGACCGAATTAGACAGCGCTAAATTCGGGGATATTCTTGAAGATTTGGAAGCGATTCAAAACGAATTATTCGATGGAGGCGGCGATCTTGCAAATGTCATGAAAGAGCGCCATTACAAATTAGCAGAAGGCCCGATTGAAGTGTTAGAGCAGCGAATCGATGCATTGATGGAAGAGGCACCACCGCTTGAAAAATTCATTTTGCCTGGCGGATCGCCAGCAGCAGCTACGCTTCATATTGCACGCACGGTTACGAGAAGAGCTGAACGATTGACAGTGACGCTAATGAAAGCGGAAGAGGAAGTGCCGGCAATTGTCCAACGTTACTTGAACCGGCTTTCAGACTATTTATTCGTCGCGGCGCGCATTGTCAATGCACGCTTAGGTGTTTCTGATAATGAATATGTGCGAAGTGCAAAAGTATTCAGGACTGACAAGAAGAAAGGGGAATAATGAATTGAAGCTTAAAAGGATGACATTGACCGCATTATTTGCTGCACTTTGTGTCATCGGCGGGCTAATTAAAATTCCATCAGGAGTCGGTTCATTGGCGTTGGATACAGTGCCTGCTCTGTTAGCGGTTTCTTTCTTGCCGCCTGTATTTGTCGGCATCGCATCTTTAATGGGGCATTTAGCTTCGGCAATGTATGCGGGCTTCCCATTAGGCCCCTTCCATTTGCTCGTCGCTGCTGAAATGTTTGTCATTTTGTATCTATTTGCCCGGCTGCACCGTGCAGACCGCCATGTGCTGAAATGGGCTTTCTTCATTATTGCAAACGGTGTGTTGGCTTCATTGCCCTTTTATTTTCTTCTATCTCCAGCAGTCTTCGTTGGCCTATTGCCATCCGTTTTGATGGCGACCGTATTGAATGCTGCAGTGGCGGCTGTTGTAATGCCTGCATTGCGCAAAGTGGCTGTTAAACGATTCGGTGCAAGCAATTGAGAAATGCCATGGACATCGGTGGAGGGCTGATCCTCACGACAGACAACTCAGGTGGCATCGGTGAAAAGCCTGCTGATCTCATACATGTACCGGATGAAGTAACTGCCTATTTCGCCGCCCGCGTTGCTTTAGTGGAGCAATGGGCGGCAAATGCCGAGCCGGTTACGGTGTTAATTCACAATTTCAGTGGTGAGAATAGTTGGAATCGCTATGTTGCAGGAGTCGAAAAAGCCTTTTCGGAATCAAGCATGGCGTTGCCAAAAATTACAGGAAGCACTGAAACAAATATGGAAATGGTGCAATCCGCAGTTGCAATTACAATGATCGGCAAGCAGTCGGGATTAATTTCACCGATTGAAGGGCTCATTTGGAGAATATACGGTACCCCGCTTGTAGGAGACGAAGTGGTGGAGCGAGTGGGAGAAATTGCTCAATTACAAATCTTGCACGATGCATATCGCAACAGAATCATCGAGCGGCTATGGCCTGTCGGCTCGAAAGGCATTTTACATGAAATCCAGAAAATAACCGGAACGGAAAACGTTCAAGTGCAGACGGAATTGGAGATCGAAAAATCAGCCGGCCCAGCGACCGCTGTATTGCTCGGTATCCGTCCAGATATGCTTAAGCAGGCAGAGCAGCATTTTGGAAACCATCTGCATCGGTTGGAAATTAAATAATAATTATAGCTGTCCTAATTAGGGCGGCTTTTTTTGCAGTGGAGATGTGGCTGAATACGTTCAGTCTTCGCCAGTAAATCCACAATGCACGCCAGTAAACGCATAGTCTTCGCCAGTAAATCCACGCTTCACGCCAGTAAACACACAGTCTTCGCCAGTGAATCCACAATTCCAACCAGTCATAATCAATGCCCGGCGAATAAACCGAAAATCCTATCAATACACCACAAAGCTAATAAGTCTGATTCCGCGATTAAATAATTTGTAAACCGCTTGAAATTGAGGTGGAGTCTATAAGAAAGAATGGACCTCCTGCAATCCATGCCAACATTCCGTTACTTTCAATAGGAAATCATCTAAAAAGTATTGCAAAATAAAAAAATACGTTGACTGAATGCTCATTCATATCTTAGACTATTAAATAGAACATCGACACCGTATCTAATTTCTACTACACTATTCGTAACGTTCATACAAAGGGAAGGAGAGAGATGGCATGAAGGCTTTATTAATCGCCAATTGGGTATTGTTTTTAGTTGTTACCGCTTATGCTTTGGCGTTATTTACGTATTTGATTAAGTCACGTGTCGAATTCGTTAAGTTGGGGAGAAAAGAAGAATTCGATAATAATGTCTCTAAGAGGCTGAGAGAAGTTTGGGTAAATGTTTTTGGGCAGAAGAAATTATTGAAGGATAAGAAAAGTGGTTCAATCCACGTCATGTTCTTCTATGGATTCCTTCTCGTTCAGTTCGGTGCGATTGACTTAATTTGGAAAGGATTGAAGCCGGGGTCCCATTTACCATTTGGGCCGATTTACAGCGGGTTTACTTTTTTCCAGGAAATCGTTGTGGCCGTTATTTTAGTCGCAGTCGTTTGGGCATTCCACCGCCGTTATGTTGAGAAGCTTGTCCGTTTAAAGCGCGGCTGGAAGTCGGGGCTTGTTCTTATTTTCATTGGAACGCTCATGTTGTCGACGCTTGTCGCAAACGGAATGAATATGATATGGCAAGGCCATGAAACGACATGGACGGAACCGATGGCGTCAGCAATTGCAACCGCTTTCAGCTTCATGTCGCCAACAGCTGCAGCTGTAGTGTTCTTCGTAGCTTGGTGGATTCACTTGCTAACTTTGCTAACATTCTTAGTGTATGTGCCTCAATCGAAGCACGCGCACCTAATTGCAGGGCCGATCAACACGTATATGATGCGGTTTGATCGCAGAGGTAAATTGGCGCCTATCGATTTTGAAGCGCTTGAGGAAGTTGAAGATGAAGACGAAATGCCTGCGTTAGGAGTTGGCAAAATTACTGATTTCACGCAAAAGCAGATGATTGACTTCTATGCTTGCGTTGAATGCGGTCGCTGTACGAATATGTGTCCTGCGACAGGGACAGGTAAAATGCTATCTCCGATGGATTTGATAACAAAGCTTCGTGATAATTTGACGAATACAGGTGCCTTAGTGACGAAGAAACAGCCGTGGGTGCCGACATTCGCTTTTAGCAATACGAAAGGCAATCAAATTGCGCTAGCAGCAGGTCTTGAAGGTGCTTCAATGGATGATATTTACAATCCATCGCTAATCGGTGACGTGATTACAGAAGAGGAAATTTGGGCTTGTACAACTTGCCGTAACTGTGAGGATCAGTGCCCGGTTATGAACGAACACGTCGATAAAATTATTGACCTTCGTCGTTATCTTGTCATGACGGAAGGTAAAATGGATGCGGATGCACAGCGCGCAATGACTAACATTGAGCGCCAAGGAAATCCTTGGGGTCTTAACCGGAAAGAAAAAGAGAATTGGAGAGATGCGCGCCCAGATCTTCATATTCCAACTGTCAAGGAAATGAAAAAGGCGGGCGAGGAGTTTGAATATTTATTCTGGGTCGGCTCAATGGGAGCATTCGATAACCGATCTCAAAAAATCGCACTTTCATTTGCACACCTTCTGAATGAGGCGGGCGTCAAATTTGCGATTTTAGGAAATAAAGAAAAGAACTCTGGAGATACACCACGTCGTTTAGGGAATGAATTCTTGTTCCAGGAATTGGCCACGGCCAATATCGCAGAGTTCGAAAAGGCGGGCGTCAAAAAAATCGTCACGATCGATCCGCATGCATACAATATTTTCAAAAATGAGTATCCAGATTTCGGATTCAATGCACTTGTCCTTCATCACACGGAATTGCTTTATGACCTTGTCATGGCAGGGAAGCTGAATCCGAAACATGAAATTAACGAAACGATCACGTTCCATGATTCTTGTTATTTAGGCCGTTACAATGATGTGTACGATGCTCCACGGGAAATTTTGAAAAAGATACCGGGTGTCAATTTGGTCGAAATGAAGCGGAATCGCCAGGATGGTATGTGCTGTGGCGCAGGCGGCGGATTAATGTGGATGGAAGAGGATGCTGGTCACCGCATAAACGTGGCACGAACTGAACAAGCGATGGAAGTAAGCCCGGGCATCATTTCTTCAGGCTGTCCGTACTGCTTGACGATGCTTTCCGACGGAACAAAAGCGATCGAAGTAGAAGACAAAGTTGGTACGTACGATATTGCGGAACTTCTTGAACGTTCCATTTTTGGTGAAGAGCATGAGCCGGCTGTGACAGAGGAAGAATCGCCAATTTTACAATAAGTCAATTGCGCCGTTAAAGGAATAGAGTTATAATATAGAAAACTATGATTGATTTATGAAAATTAATAGGGAGTCTTAGCACTCCCTTTTTCTTTGAAATAGGACTGAGCGAGCGTTCAGTCGTAATTCAATCAAGAAATGTAAACGCTATCAAAATGGAATGGGGGAGAAGTTATGATGAGAACAGTTATTTTGGACGGTGCAAGAACGCCTTTTGGAAAATTTGGCGGAGGGCTATCGTCGAAAAGTGCTTCGGACTTAGGGGGAATTGCCATTAAAGAAGCGTTGTACCGTTCAGGAGTAGCAGTGCAAGAAGTGGATGAAGTCATTATGGGAACCGTTTTACAGGCGGGCCAAGGTCAAATCCCTTCACGGCAAGCTGCGACAAAAGCTGGGCTTCCATGGTCTGTCAAAACGGAAACGATCAACAAAGTTTGTGCATCTGGCATGCGAAGTGTCACGTTGGCCGACCAGCTTATACGATTGGGCGATGAAGAGGTGATCGTTGCTGGAGGCATGGAATCGATGTCCAATGCGCCTTACTATCTTCCGAAAGGCAGATTTGGCCTGAAAATGGGGGACGCACAGCTATTGGACGGAATGATTTATGACGGCCTCTCTTGCGCTTTTTCACCGGAACGCGTTCATATGGGGACGTATGGCAATCAAACGGCAAACAGTTTTTCATTAACACGCGAGCAGCAGGATGAATGGTCGCTCCGAAGCCATGAACGGGCATTGGCCGCAATGGAGGAAGGAAAGTTTATGGAAGAAATCGTAGCGGTTGAAATTCCGCAGCGAAAAGGTGATGCCATTCAAGTGGATGCGGATGAAGCGCCTCGCAAAGATACATCTCTTGAGTCACTCGCAAAATTGCGACCAGCTTTTGATAAGGACGGAACGATTACAGCAGGCAATGCACCGGGGGTTAATGATGGTGCTTGTGCACTCGTCCTCATGAGCGAAGAGCGGGCAAAAAAGGAAGGGAAACAGCCGCTTGCAACGATTATCGATCATGCGGAAGTAGCCGTTGAACCTGAAAATTTCCCGCAAACGCCGGGGCTTGTCATTAACGAGTTGTTAGAGAAAACGGGCAAGCAATTGGCGGATATTGATTTATTTGAAATAAACGAAGCATTTGCAGCTGTGGCGCTCGTTAGTTCACAAATCGCTGAACTTGATCCTGAAAAAGTGAACGTCAATGGTGGAGCGGTTGCGCTTGGCCACCCGATAGGAGCGAGCGGAACGCGCATTATTTTGACTCTGGCATATGAATTGAAACGCCGTGGGGGCGGAATTGGAATTGCCGCGATTTGTTCAGGCGGCGGGCAAGGCGACGCAATCATGATTGAAGTGAAATAAGGGGGAGCAACGAGTATGGAAATTAAAAAAGTGATGGTCATCGGTGCAGGGCAAATGGGAGGCGGCATCGCTCAAGTATGTGCACAAGCCGGATTTGAAGTGAAATTGAACGATATTAAAGAAGAGTCCTATACGAAAGGGATCGGCGTCATTTCAAAAAATCTATCACGTAATGTAGAAAAAGGCAGAATGACCGAAGATGAAAAAAATGAAGTGTTAGGACGCATAACGAAATCATTGGATTTGCAAGATGCAGCTGATGTGGACATCGTTATCGAAGCAGCCGTTGAAAATATGGAAGTGAAAAAGTCTATTTTCGCACAGCTTGACGGTATTGCGCCAGAACATGCGATTTTGGCTTCGAATACGTCATCACTTCCAATTACGGAAATCGCAGCAGCAACAAACCGTCCTGAAAAAGTGATCGGCATGCACTATATGAATCCGGTGCCAGTCATGAAATTGGTCGAAATCATCCGCGGGCTTGCCACTTCCGATGAAGTGTACGAAGCGGTCGAAGCGATGACTTACAAACTATCCAAAACGCCGGTAGAAGTGAATGATTATCCTGGTTTCGTCGCAAACCGCGTCCTTATGCCAATGATCAATGAAGCGATCTATACGTTGTACGAAGGTGTAGCTACAAAAGAATCGATTGATGAAGTGATGAAATTAGGCATGAACCACCCGATGGGCCCATTGCAATTAGCTGATTTCATCGGCCTCGATACTTGCTTATACATTATGGAGACGTTGCATGAAGGGTTCGGCGATTCGAAATACCGCCCATGTCCATTGCTACGCAAGTATGTGAATGCAGGGTGGTTAGGGAAGAAATCCGGCCGCGGCTTTTATGAATATTGATTTGCCGGATAGGCGTTGTTAGTGGATGTACACATTTTTGAAGTAGGCTATGCGTGTTGCGATAGGATTTCCGCGTTGGTTGCATTGCAATATGCCAATATATGTGCGGGATGACTGGGCATAGTTGAATGTGCAAGTTCGCGACAGATGCCTTTGACTAACGTAAGGGTTTAGTAGAAAGAGCTATCGTTTGAATGATGAATTATGAGCTTTTTAAATAACTTATGCGTTTGACCTGATAGCTTATGCGCGAAAGAAACTATTTATGTGTTTTTTTAATGAATTATGCGTGCGTAAAGGAAAATATGCGCTTTTAAAAATATTTAAGCGGGTTTGACGTAATTTAATTGGCTTGCAAAGACCGGTTAGCATGGGAATGGGTTTTGTTGATATCAACTTAAAGGGGTTAGTCGAATGCATTTACAATTCACCGAAGAACAGCAAATGATGCGTGCGATGGTAAGGGATTTTGCAAAGAGCGAGATTGAGCCATTCATTCCACGGATGGAGGCTGGAGAATTTCCGAGGGAGATTCTTATAAAGATGGGCGAGATCGGATTGATGGGCATAACGGTGCCAGAGGAGTACGGCGGTTCGGAAATGGATTTTGTTTCGTACATTATCGCCATCCATGAGCTGTCGAAGGTTAGTGCAGTGATGGGGGTTATCCTCTCTGTTCATACGTCAGTTGGCACAAATCCGATTTTGTATTTTGGCACTGAAGAGCAAAAGCAGCGTTACATACCGAAAATGGCTTCAGGCGAATATTTAGGGGCATTTTGCCTGACGGAACCGGCTTCGGGATCAGACGCAGGCTCTTTGAAGACACGGGCAGTAAAAAAAGATGATCATTATGTGCTGAACGGCTCTAAAGTATTCATTACAAACGGCGGCGAGGCGGATGTGTACATCGTTTTTGCATCGACCGATTCAGCGCAAGGAACGAAAGGAATTACGGCGTTCATTGTCGACAAAGATACACCGGGGCTTATCATCGGCAAGGATGAAGAAAAGATGGGGCTGCACGGCTCCCGTACCGTTCAGCTGACGTTTGAAGATATGGAAGTGCCTGCAACAAACCGCTTAGGCGAAGAAGGCGAAGGGTTCAAAATTGCGATGGCGAATTTGGATGTCGGCCGAATCGGCATAGCAGCTCAATCTTTAGGCATTGGAGAAGCGGCTTTGGAGGCGGCGACTGAATATGCAAAGCAACGTGAGCAATTCGGCAAGCCGATTGCTGCCAACCAAGGTGTAGGCTTCAAGCTTGCGGATATGGCGACTGCTTCAGAAGCGGCGAGACTGTTAGTATACCGGGCGGCACAGCTTCGGGCTGAAGGAAAACCTTGCGGGAAAGAAGCTTCTATGGCAAAACTGTTCGCATCACAAACGGCAGTAGATAATGCGATCGAAGCTGTGCAAATTTTTGGCGGCTACGGCTATACGGAAGATTATCCAGTCGAGCGTTATTTCCGTGATGCGAAGGTGACACAAATTTACGAGGGAACAAGTGAAATTCAACGGATTGTCATTAATAAACATTTGATGAATTAACAGCAATCGTGCTTATGCGACTTATAGTCATTACAATTCATAGGATTGTATTTGAATACATATCGATTGCCTATAAAAGATTGTTGTTTTCGTTCATTATGCAATCGTTGTTCACGAATCGAAAAATGTTTACACAGGCACCGACAAAACAATAGGGGGAATAGACATGAATTTTACATTATCCGAAGAACATGAAATGATCCGAAAAATGGTACGCGACTTTGCTGAGAAGGATGTGGCGCCAACAGCTGCAGAACGGGATGAAGAAGAACGATTTGATATGGAAATCTTTAAGAAAATGGCGGAATTGGGGCTGACAGGCATTCCTTGGCCTGAAGAATATGGCGGCATCGGAAGTGATTACTTGGCGTATGTCATCGCGGTTGAGGAATTATCACGCGTTTGTGCGTCGACTGGTGTAACGTTATCTGCACATACATCGCTTGCAGGATGGCCGGTATATAAGTTCGGTACAGAAGAGCAAAAGCAGAAATACCTTCGTCCAATGGCGGAAGGGTCAAAAATAGGAGCTTACGGTTTGACGGAGCCTGGGTCCGGTTCAGATGCGGGGGGCATGCGCACAACTGCGAAATTGGATGGCGATGAGTATGTGTTGAATGGCTCCAAGATTTTCATTACAAATGGAGGTATTGCAGACATTTATATTGTCTTTGCGGTAACCGATCCGGCATCAAAGCATAAGGGCACAAGCGCGTTCATCGTAGAAAAAGACTTCCCGGGCTTCTCTGTCGGCAAGAAGGAGAAGAAATTAGGAATTCGATCTTCTCCAACTACGGAAATTATGTTCGATAATTGCCGTGTGCCAAAGGAGAATTTGTTAGGAGAAGAAGGCCAAGGGTTTATTATCGCAATGAAAACGCTTGATGGCGGCCGCAATGGAATCGCTGCACAAGCGGTCGGAATTGCGCAAGGTGCGTTAGATGCTGCAACGGATTATGCGAAGGAACGTGTGCAGTTCGGCAAGCCGATTGCTGCCAATCAAGGCGTAGGCTTCAAATTGGCTGATATGGCGACAGCGACAGAGGCTTCTCGCTTGCTGACGTACCAAGCAGCTTGGCTGGAATCCAATGACTTGCCATATGGAAAGGCATCCGCGATGGCGAAACTGATGGCTGGAGATACAGCGATGAAAGTGACGACGGAAGCGGTTCAAGTGTTCGGCGGCTATGGCTATACGAAAGATTATCCAGTTGAACGCTATATGCGCGATGCAAAAATAACGCAAATATATGAAGGAACGCAGGAAATTCAACGTCTTGTCATCTCCCGCATGCTGACGAAATAATCGGGGGTGCGAAATGCAAGTGAAACGTGTAGTGAAATCGTCGGTAAAGGATGCGAATTTAATTGAAAAACGGCGCGAGCAAATCATTAGTGGAGCTGTCCAGCTGTTCAAGGTGAAAGGGTTCCACCGCGCGACGACGAGGGAAATTGCCAAAGCGGCCGGCTTCAGCATTGGAACGCTGTACGAATACATCCGTACGAAAGAGGATGTCCTCTACCTCGTTTGTGACAGCATTTACAATGAAGTACAAAGACGCCTGTCGACGGTCGCTGATCACGCAGGCGATATAAATGGCCTTCGAATGGCGATCGATGCGTATTATCGTCTAATTGATAATATGTCTGATGAATTTGTCGTCATGTATCAAGAGTCAAAATCATTGCCGAAGGACGCTTTGCAATACGTCCTAAAAAAAGAGATGGAAATGGTCGCATTATTTGAAGGCTTGCTTTCAACTTGCGTGCATTCGGGGGAATTGCGCATTGGGGAAGAAGAGGTTCCTGCAACAGCACATCATATCGTCGTAATTGGACAAATGTGGGCATTCCGCAGATGGGCATTGCAACGCGACTACTCAATTGACGATTTCATCCGTTATCAAACCGACCAAATTATGAATGGGATTGTGAAAAGTTCTTAATGTATTGGGAACGCGCTATGCAATTAGAATAAAATCTTTTGCAGCGCATGAACAGAAGGGGTGAATGGAAAGATGGCAACTACTGAGATTTACAAACCAAAACACCATGTCCGCTTTGTTACGGCGTCCAGCTTATTTGACGGACATGACGCTTCCATTAACATTATGCGCCGTATTTTACAATCGACCGGGGCAGAGGTAATTCACTTAGGGCATAACCGTTCTGTCGAGGAGGTCGTTAATGCGGCAATTCAAGAGGATGTCCAAGGAATTGCGATTTCTTCTTATCAAGGCGGTCACGTAGAATACTTTAAATATATGTATGACTTGCTGCAGGAAAAAGGAGCTCCGCATATTCGCATTTACGGCGGCGGGGGCGGTGTCATTTTGCCGAAAGAAATAAAGGAATTGCATGATTACGGCATCGCATGGATTTTCTCGCCGGAAGATGGTCGAAAAATGGGGCTTCAAGGAATGATCAACCGAATGATGGAGGAATGCGATTTCCTTACTGAAACGGAAGATGAGCTAGCGAATCTTGACAATGTTAGTACGGATCGGCCCGAAGTATTGGCCAATTTGATCACATATGCGGAAGAAATGCATGATCAAAATAATGAACGAGCCAAAGCACTTATTGAGAAGGCTAAAGCAATGTCAAAAAACACGCCGGTTTTAGGGATAACTGGCACAGGGGGAGCAGGGAAATCTTCGCTCACTGATGAATTGATCCGCAGATTTTTGCGCGAGCTGCCTGATAAAAAAGTGGCCATCCTATCGATCGACCCGACGAAACAGAAGACGGGTGGAGCGTTGTTAGGCGATCGAATTCGGATGAATGCCATTTTCAATAATCGAGTATTCATGAGGAGCTTGGCGACACGTGGTTCAAGAACTGAACTGTCGGGAGCGATTAAAGATGTATTGGATGTCGTAAAGACAGCAGGGTATGATTTAATCATCGTTGAAACGAGCGGTATCGGGCAAGGCGATGCAGAAATTACGGAAATCTCAGACGTGTCGATGTATGTGATGACGAGTGAATTCGGTGCGCCGACACAGCTTGAGAAAATCGATATGATCGACTTTGCGGACTTGATAGTCATTAATAAATTCGAAAGAAAAGGATCTGAAGACGCGCTGAGCCAAGTGCAAAAGCAATATCAGCGAAGCCATCTTCTTTTCGATAAAAGCTTAAATGATATGCCAGTGTACGGCACGATTGCAAGCCAATTCAACGATAAAGGGACGAACTCGCTATTTGCCGCTTTAGTAGCAAAGTTGAATGAAAAATGCGGTACGGACTGGGAAACGTCGTATACGGAATCAGTGAAAACACAAAAACAGAACGTCATCATCCCGAATGACAGGACGCATTATTTGCGTGAAATCGCAAGCACGATCCGAGACTACCATAAGAAGTCGGGGGAGCAAGTCGAGCTTGCACGACGTCTGTTTCAATTGGAAGGTGCGATTGAGGCTGTCAATGAGAAATCCCCTGATGACGCACTTGTCACTTCATTGCAATCATTGGCGGATGGTGTACGTGATGAACTCACTGCAGAATCCAAGCGCATCTTGAAAAACTGGGAAACGTTAAAAGAGTCATATGCCGGAGACGAATTCATTACAAAAATTCGGGATAAAGAACTGCGGACACTATTAAAGACAGTCAGTTTGTCGGGCTTGAAAATACCGAAAGTGTCTTTGCCGAAATTCAAGGACTACGGAGAAATTCTTCGCTGGGTTTATAAAGAAAACGTGCCGGGTTCCTTCCCATATACGGCAGGTGTATTCCCGTTTAAACGTGAAGGAGAAGATCCGAAGCGTCAATTTGCCGGAGAAGGGACACCGGAACGGACGAATCGCCGCTTCCACTATTTGTCGAAAGATGACGATGCGAAACGGTTGTCCACAGCTTTTGACTCAGTGACATTGTACGGGGAAGATCCAGATGAGCGCCCTGATATTTACGGAAAAGTTGGAGAATCCGGCGTTAGCATTTGTACATTGGACGATATGAAAAAATTGTATGCAGGGTTTGATCTTTGCGCACCGTCTACATCTGTATCGATGACAATTAACGGCCCTGCGCCGATCATCCTTGCGATGTTCATGAATACAGCAATTGATCAGCAAGTGAAAAAGAAAGAGGAAGAAGTTGGCCGTCCGCTCACAGTGGAAGAGTTTACGGAAGTGCGGAATGCGACATTGCAAGTCGTCCGCGGTACGGTACAAGCTGATATTTTGAAAGAGGACCAAGGTCAAAACACATGTATTTTCTCGACAGAATTCGCGCTCCGCATGATGGGCGATATCCAGCAATATTTCATTGACCAAAAAGTACGGAACTACTATTCTGTTTCGATTTCGGGCTATCATATTGCAGAAGCTGGTGCGAATCCAATTTCACAATTGGCATTTACATTGGCGAACGGATTCACGTATGTTGAGTACTATTTAAGCCGTGGCATGAACATCGACGACTTCGCACCAAACTTGTCGTTCTTCTTCTCAAATGGTTTGGACCCAGAATATACCGTTATCGGAAGGGTCGCCCGACGCATATGGGCGGTCGCTATGCGTGAGAAGTATGGTGCCAACGAACGGAGCCAAAAGCTGAAATATCATGTCCAAACTTCCGGACGAAGCTTGCATGCGCAGGAAATCGACTTTAACGACATTCGGACGACATTGCAAGCGCTAATGGCGTTGCAGGATAACTGCAACTCGCTCCATACGAATGCTTATGACGAAGCAATTACGACGCCGACGGAAGAATCTGTCCGCCGCGCGATGGCAATCCAAATGATCATTACGAAAGAGCACGGTTTATCGAAAAATGAAAATCCGTTGCAAGGCTCTTTCATCATTGAGGAACTGACAGACCTTGTCGAAGAAGCCGTACTGCAAGAATTCGATCGTCTAAACGACCGTGGCGGAGTATTAGGTTCGATGGAAACTCAATACCAGCGAGGCAAAATCCAAGAAGAATCGATGCATTACGAAATGAAAAAGCACTCGGGCGAACTGCCGATCATCGGGGTCAACACATACTTGAATCCGAACCCGCCTTCAGAAGAAGAAATCGACAATATGGAAATTGCCCGTGCCACAAAAGAAGAAAAAGAAACACAAATCGCCAATTTGCGGGCCTTCCAATCACGTCATAGCGATGTTGCAACGGACGCTTTGCGCAAACTGCAAGAAGTCGCAGTTTCGGGCGGCAATATTTTCGCAGAATTGATGGAAACTGTAAAAGTCGCGAGCTTAGGCCAAATTACGAATGCACTTTACCAAGTTGGCGGACAGTACAGAAGAAATATGTAAATGGGCGGACGCTTCTTGAAAGAGGCGTCCGTTTTATATGATGGGAATGCATTCGGGAAAGAAGTTTAGAGGCAAGTTATGCGTACGAATCGCGATTTATGAGTTGTTATGAGACTTTATTCGTTCAATCGTCGCTTTATGCGTTTTCGCCACAGTTTATACGCTTTTCCCCTGGATGTATGAGCTTTCCCTATTATATAGACGCTATAAAATGTCGAGGGCGTATCGTGGATTCCCAATAGCGCAGCGTCATGCCGAATGCCTTTGACAAATGGCGAGCTTTTCTGTTTTTAATGTAAAGCTTTACATAGTCATTAGTGGGAAACTTGATAAATGACAAACTAAAGAGGCGGCAACTCCTCGAAAATGCTATACATTCCATCAGTAAGGATAGAGGATCTTTCCCTACTCTTCGAGGTAAGGGTGACCGGCAAGGTTCTGCCGAGGCGACTAAACGTCAATCCATATTTCTTACCTACATAGAAAGCTCCACCATTCATTTATAAAATGAATAGCCCTTAGCCCTTATTTCACACTTATAAAATGTAGCCAAAAATATCGGTTTGTAGTGGATTTTTCAAACAACTCGCACGTATAATGAAATCAACGAGCGAAAGAGGTGCGGAACGTGAAACTGTATCACCACCTATTGATTATCGCAATCCTAATTCTCCTCCTTTATTTCCTATATGACAAAGGTCTTGGCATCGTCCCGTTTCTGCTTGCTGCCTTATACTTTGGGTACATTGGCATTAAAGAATTCCAGCGTTTTAAGAAGAGTAAAAGATGGTAGCATAATAGGGACTTCATTGTATATAATGATAAGTATGTTTTTGTTCAGAGAAAGGACGTGCGTTAGATGAATCTTAACGAACTGACACAAGAAGAGCTCTTAGAAGAATCACTGATTGACATTGCGTATGCAATCTTAACGGATCGACGTGAGCCCTTAACCATTCAAGAATTGATGGCTGAAATCCAAGACCTCACAGGTATGACAGAAGAACAAATGCAGGAAAAGCTTCTGCAATTTTACACGGATATGAATATAGATGGACGCTTCCTTGCGATCCATGACAACCGTTGGGGACTCCGCGAATGGTACCCAGTAGATCAAATCGAGGAAGAAACAGCGCCTGTCGTAAAAGTTCGCAAAAAGAAAAAGAAAAAAGCGTATGATGAAGACGAAGAAGATGAAGACGAAATTGAAATCGATGAAGAAGATCTTTTCGAAGAAGATTTTGACGAGTTGGATGATGACGATGATGAGTTAGAAGACGATGATGAAGAAGAGGAAGAAGACATCTTAGAACTCGAAGAAGATCTCATCGATGAAGATGAAGAGCTTGAAATCATTCCGGACGATGAGATTGATATCGACGACGATGAAGAAGAGGAAGAAGACGACGAAGAAATGGAAGAGGAAGAACTCTAACACTTTGTACTTGACTTCATGCGTCGTAACCTTTAACCTTTTATTTGGGCTCCTTGAAAAAGGACACATGAATCAGTGTATAAGCGCTCCTCTTGTAGACAAACTACAGTGGAGCGCTTTTTTGATTTTTATACATCGGACAACCCCTACTATAAAAGGAGGCGTTTATTCATGACAAAATATATTTTCATAACTGGCGGCGTCGTTTCATCATTAGGAAAAGGAATTAATGCCGCTTCTCTCGGCAGACTCTTGAAAAGCAGAGGCCTTCAAGTAACGAACCAAAAATTTGATCCGTATATTAACGTAGACCCGCGAATGATGAGCCCGTACCAGCACGGAGAAGTTTTCGTAACGGAAGACGGTGCGGAAACCGATTTGGACTTAGGTCATTACGAGCGCTTCATCGATATTAAATTAAATAAATACTCCAACGTCACAATGGGGAAAGTGTATTCTTCCGTTTTAAGAAAAGAACGCCGTGGCGATTACAAAGGGGCAACTGTCCAAGTTATTCCACATATTACAAATGAAATTAAAAGCCTGATTAAGCGTGCAGGGCAGGAAACAAATGCCGATGTTGTCATTACTGAAATCGGCGGAAGTGTAGGAGACATTGAATCCCTTCCATACCTTGAAGCGATCCGTCAAATGAAAACGGATTTAGGAAAAGATGATGTCATGTACATTCATAACACGCTCATCCCATATTTGCATGCAGCAGGGGAAATGAAAACAAAGCCTACACAGCACAGCGTAAAAGAATTGCGTGGACTCGGTATCCAGCCAAATATGATCGTTGTGCGAAGCGAATACCCCGTTCCGCAAGAAATGAAAGACAAAATCGCGTTATTCTGCAACATTAAGCCTGAAGAAGTAATTGAAGCGCTTGATGTGGAAACATTGTATGAAGTGCCGATTCGTCTTCATGAGCAAAATATGGACAAGTTAGTAGTCGACTTCCTTGGACTTGAAACGAAGGAGCCGGATTTGACAGAAATCGAAGAGCTTGTGAATCGCGTTAGCCATTTATCGCGTAAAGTGAAAATTGCTCTTGTCGGAAAATATGTTGAACTGCAAGATGCATATATTTCTGCAGTTGAAGCATTCCGTCACGCAGGCTATGAATTTGACACAGATATCGAAATTGACTGGATCAATTCAGAAGAAGTTACACAGGAGAACGTAGCGGACATCCTAAAAGATGCAGATGGTATTTTTGTGCCGGGTGGGTTTGGAGATCGAGGAATTGAAGGCAAACTTGTCGCAATCCATTACGCACGTGTTCACAAAGTGCCGTTTTTAGGAGTTGGACTCGGCATGCAATTAGCTGCAGTTGAATACGCACGCGATGTATTAGGAATTGCAGATGCCCATTCTGCGGAATTTGACCCAGAAACAGCAAATCAAATTATTGAAAACAATAGTGACTTCGAAAGCCGCGCAGGCATCGAAGAAGCAAGCGGCGACATGCGTTTAGGCGCTCATCCTTGTAAATTGAAAGAGGGTACAAAAACGCAAGCAGCTTACAATGATGAGTTAGTATATGAACGCCACCGCCATCGTTTTGAATTCAATAACACGTATCGCGATCAATTCGAAAACGCAGGCATGGTGATCGCCGGGGAAAGCCCAGACGGACATTTAGTGGAAATTATCGAACTGAACGACCATCCATTCTTCATCGGTACACAATTCCACCCAGAATTCGCATCACGGCCAACTCGCCCGCAACCAATCATCCGCGAATTCATCCGTGCATCATTGGATCACCAAAACTAACGAACGTGAAAACGGGGCTGTCCAATAAGTCCCTAAAATAGAACAGGTGG
>NZ_JBHTLT010000050.1:0-508 GCF_042679045.1 Sporosarcina contaminans
CATGTCTTTATTGATTCGACCCACGTGAAAGCGAGTGCGAATAAGAGAAAGTTCGAGAAGAAGGTTGTTCGTAAAGAGACGCGGGCTTATGAAAAAAGGCTCCAGGAGGAGCTCAACCTCGACCGGGAAAAGCATGGGAAGAAACCATTTCCGCCCGAAAAGTTTGAGAAGGAAGAGTACAAGGAAATTAAAGAATCGACAACAGACCCTGAGAGTGGTTACTACGTAAAAGATGAACGGACAAAGCAGTTTGCCTATTCTTTTCACGCAGCTACGGACGAGAAGGGTTTTGTACTTGCAAACATTGTGACTCCAGGAAATGTTCACGACAGCCATATGCTTGAGCCACTAGTCCAGAAGGTGATCGATCAGGTGGGACGCCCAGTCATCGTTGTCGCTGATGCAGCCTACAAGACACCAGCTATTGCGAATTTCCTTTTAGAGAATCATGTCCTTCCTGCACTTCCGTACAAACGACCAATGACAAAAGAAGGCTTCTTTAAAAAAC
>NZ_JBHTLT010000051.1:0-539 GCF_042679045.1 Sporosarcina contaminans
ATGTAAAGGGAAATCTCATCTTGAGGGGGGCTTCATGCTTAGATGCTTTCAGCATTTATCCCGTCCACACATAGCTACCCAGCGATGCCTTTGGCAAGACAACTGGTACACCAGCGGTGTGTCCATCCCGGTCCTCTCGTACTAAGGACAGCTCCTCTCAAATTTCCTGCGCCCGCGACGGATAGGGACCGAACTGTCTCACGACGTTCTGAACCCAGCTCGCGTACCGCTTTAATGGGCGAACAGCCCAACCCTTGGGACCGACTACAGCCCCAGGATGCGATGAGCCGACATCGAGGTGCCAAACCTCCCCGTCGATGTGGACTCTTGGGGGAGATAAGCCTGTTATCCCCGGGGTAGCTTTTATCCGTTGAGCGATGGCCCTTCCATGCGGAACCACCGGATCACTAAGCCCGTCTTTCGACCCTGCTCGACTTGTAGGTCTCGCAGTCAAGCTCCCTTATGCCTTTGCACTCTGCGAATGATGTCCAACCATTCTGAGGGAACCTTTGGGCGCCTCCGTTACACTTTAGGAGGCG
>NZ_JBHTLT010000052.1:0-563 GCF_042679045.1 Sporosarcina contaminans
CTCGACGGGTTATAGGTTGGTACATGAGTGATCGAATGACAAAAGAACTCGTCATCACTGCCCTTAAACGGGCAATCGGTCGGCAAGCACCATCTGAAGACCTTATTCACCACTCGGATCGAGGAAGCCAATATGCATCCCATGATTATCAAAATATCCTACGAGGATATCGTATAACTACGAGCATGAGTCGGAAAGGCAACTGTTATGACAATGCCTGCATCGAATCGTTCCATAGCATCATTAAACGTGAATTGATCTATCTCGAGACCTACAAGACTAGACAACAGGCGAAAGATAGCATCGTTGAGTACATTGAATGTTTTTATAATAAAAATCGGATTCATTCAACAAATGACTATTTGTCACCAATTGATAAAGAAAAGGCCTATTATCAATGTCTATCAGTAGATGTAGAGGGGAAGCCCCTTGACCATGTCGTAAGTGAATAGAGTGAAACTCTGTTCGCTTATGACATGGCCAACAAGCAAAGCGCGTTAGCTTGATTATACAAATAGCTATGACTCTCAATTTAATGTGTCCAATTTCTTGACATAGTATCA
>NZ_JBHTLT010000053.1:0-607 GCF_042679045.1 Sporosarcina contaminans
TTAAAATAGAAGTAATACTAGAAAAGTTGATTTCCACTGCGGTCGGACGCTTTCCGCGGACACGGCTTCAGCCGCTTCCCTCGCTGCGCTCAGTCCAGGGTCTTCAGCTCGTGCTGTTCCCGCAGGAGTCGCCGACCTCCGCTTCAATCAACGGTGTCTCTAATAAAATTAATGAGGTGATGGATATGATGACGAAGAATCAAATCAATGAACGCGAACAGTTGGAATTACTGACTATAGAACAGTTAGTTCCACAAGACCATCTTGTTCGTAAGTTAGATGCGGCAATTGATTTTTCCTTTATCTATCCATTGGTTGAAAACCTTTATTCGACAATAGGGAGACCTAGTATCGACCCAGTGGTACTTATCAAGATGACTTTTATCCAATATACCTTCGGCATACGATCCATGCGCCAAACCATCAAAGAGATTGAAACAAACATGGCATACCGCTGGTTTCTAGGCTTTGGTTTCCATACCGAGGTTCCCCATTTCTCAACTTTCGGGAAAAACTACGTCCGTCGTTTTGCAGATACAGACCTGTTCGAGCAGATTTTCTACAGAGTGTTGAAGGAGGTCGCAGATCGTGGGCTCCTAAGCCCGGA
>NZ_JBHTLT010000054.1:0-615 GCF_042679045.1 Sporosarcina contaminans
ATAATAGGATAGAAAATCCTCGAACTTTTTGTTAAAACGAATCTGGCTGACACTGTGTTTCGTGACGACAGTTCGCATATTGTCGTAAAGAAGTTGCTGGGGAATACCATTGAAATAGCTAAAGGCATTCATATGACATTTCATTAGCGTTTCCTGCGTCATATCCGTTGTAAACTCAATGTATCGTTTACGGGAATAACTTAGGATCATAAGAAAGGCGTACAACGGACGCTTCAATCCATCTACAAAAAACTCACCGATATTCTCTGCCCAATCTACTTGCGCCTGTCGTCCAGGAATCGTTTCAAATCGGACAGTTGCTTGTTTCTTCGGCGCCTCCCGAAAGGGTTGGACAAATTCTCGAAGAATGGTGCTTTTTCCTTCGTAGCCTTTCGCTCGGATTTCTTCTATTAAAACTGCACAATTTGTAGTACCTTCTTTAATTCGTTCTAGCAGATACGGCTTGAATGGATCCAACTTACTTCCTCTTTTAGCCCGTTTTTCTGAATACGGTGTAGCTTCTGCCTTTAAATGTTTCCTGATGGTTTTTCGATCAAATCCTGTTTCCCTTGCAATCGCACTGATTGTCCAGCCTTTCTGTTTCAATTCTCTTAT
>NZ_JBHTLT010000055.1:0-635 GCF_042679045.1 Sporosarcina contaminans
CCTTTCTCTATTTTTGCGTGTGATCCCTACTGTTGGCCGTGTATTTTCTTAAATTCACGGCCAGTAACGCAAGGCCCATTTCGTTTTCAACCTTCGATTTTCCTCGAACGGAAAATCGAGTGAAACACAAATTGGCCTTCAAGAATCCAAAAACTGGTTCTACGTCAATTTTTCTCTGACGATAGATGGAACTTGTTTTTTCTTCTGAAAGCTTCGTTCTGACATATTCTTTTTGCTGTTCCCACTTCTCGTTCACCATAAGCTTTCGATGGTTTCCTTCTTTTGCTTTCGTACACAACGAACGAAATGGGCATCCTGAACAGTCTTCGCATTCGTAAACCTTAAAATGACGCGTGAAACCAGCTTTATCTGTACGGACAGAATGATATTTAAAGAGGAGACGTTTCTCATTTGGACATATATAGACATCATTCTCTTCATCATACTGCCAGTTTGCTGTGTTGAACTTGTTCTGTTTATATTTCTTCTTTTGTTCTTTTATATACATGCCATACGTGATCAAAGCTTCCCGTTTCCGGTTCGAGAGGATGTCGTCATAATTCTGTTCACTGCCGTATCCCGCGTCTGCGACAATGTGCTTCGGTAATTCAAAATAATCCTGCTCGATTATGTCC
>NZ_JBHTLT010000056.1:0-699 GCF_042679045.1 Sporosarcina contaminans
AAGAGGCTGGGACATAACTAGCTTTAAATAAGAAAAAAGTGAAATTGAGCTCGCTCAATTTCACTTTTTTTCATTTTTTAAAGTCCCCCTTTCCTGTTGGCCGTGAATTTTCGTAAATTCACGGCCATTAACGCGAGGCCCATTTCGTTTTCAACCTTCGATTTCCCACGAACGGAAAATCGAGTGAAACGCAAATTGGCCTTCAGAAACCCAAAAACTGGTTCCACGTCAATTTTTCGCTGACGATAGATCGAACCCGTTTTTTCATCTGAAAGCTTCGTTCTTACATATTCCTTTTGTTGTTCCCATTTCTCGTTTACCATCAACTTTCGATGGTTTCCCTCTTTCGCTTTCGTACATAACGAACGAAATGGGCATCCCGAACAGTCTTCACATTCGTAAACTTTAAAATTACGCGTGAAACCAGTTTTGTCTGTACGGACAGAATGATATTTAAAGAGGAGACGTTTCTCATTCGGACATGTATAGACATCATTCTCTTCATCATACTGCCAGTTTGCTGCGTTGAACTTGTTCTGTTTGTATTTCTTCTCTTGTTCTTTTATGTACATTCCATACGTGATTAAAGCCTCACGTTTCCGGTTCGAGAGGATGTCGTCATAATTCTGTTCACTGCCGTATCCCGCGTCTGCGACAATGTGCTTCGGTAATTCAAAATAATCCTGCTCGATTATGTCC
>NZ_JBHTLT010000057.1:0-856 GCF_042679045.1 Sporosarcina contaminans
CCACCTGTTCTATTTTAGGGACTTATTGGACAGCCTCATTTTATATTTAAAAATAGTTAGAAACCCCATGCCAAAGTTACAAAGTATAAAATACTGGTAAGTACAGATGCCCCTGCGACGGTATAAAGCATGTCCGTCGAGGTAAATAAAACATGTTTCCTCATAAATTGCATGCTCTCCTTTCGCTCGAATAGTCATTTTCTCCTTGCTTCAACATTACCCGAATAGATGAAAATAAAACCATTGCCCTAAAATAAAATGATTACGAAACTAATTGTCTATTTCGACGTATACTCTGTTATGATATACAAAATAGTAGAAAGAGAGAGGTGCTTTGCATGAATCGAACGGCCGAGAGAGTGTTATCCATCATCGCCGTCATCATGACTGCAATTGGAACGATTTGCGGATTTATTTTTATGGCATTTTATAGCTTCCTGCAAAATGATCCGGGCTTCCAGCAAGAAATGAAAATGGAATTGCTCGCAGATCCAACTTATACGCAGGCCGATGTTGATGCGGTATTTGTATTCTTTGATGTGTTAGGCGGATTTTTATGGTTCCTTATCATTGCGATGATCATTAGCATCGTATTGAACATTATCGGCATCGTTAATATTTGGAAGGATAAGAATTCTAAATTGGCAGGTATTATGTTCATCATCGCTGGGATATTTGGTGGAATCGTATCGCTTCCATCCATCTTGCTATACATCGCGGCAATTCTTTGCTTCACGAAAAAACCGCCATTGCAGGAAGAACCACAATTTGTGGATCAGCCTTACGATAGCGACTCAATGAGACCGTTATAAAAAACAAGAGGCTGGGACAAAACCCTCCTCTGAAATGAAAAAGC
>NZ_JBHTLT010000058.1:0-922 GCF_042679045.1 Sporosarcina contaminans
TCTCCCAATTGTTCTAAGGTATCTAGAACGAAGGCAGTATCCTGTGTGGAACCAATGGTGTATGCCACGATTTCTCCATTATACAGATCCTTAATACTCGAAAGATACATCATAGATTGCCCAAATGGCAAGTACGTAATATCGGTCACTAACTTCTCCAAAGGCTTCTCAGCTACAAAATCACGGGATAGGATATTCGGTGCCACATATGCCGGCTGCCCGGTCTGCTTGCGTTTCTTGATCTTCACGCGGCATTGCCAACCGTTTTTCCGCATCACGCGTTGTACTGTTTTCTCACTGACACCTGGGAAGAGGCTGGCAATCATGCGATATCCATATCGGAATTTATGCTTCTTGCACATATCGCCAATCTGTTGATCCCGTTTCTCTTTTTGGCTTACTCGATCTGCTTGTTTACGCCATCGGTAGTATGTAGAGCGGGCAACGCCTAAATGCTGGCAAACTTCACTTACTGTCATCACATCCTTCAGTTCCTCTACCAAACTAACTACTACTTTTGGGACCACATCCTTTCCAACTCCCTGTACTTTTTTAAAATATCGACCTGTTGCCGCAAATATCGGTTTTCCGCTTGCAGTTTAGCTGTTTCACTACCGTATTCGGGACCTTTCCCATACGTATACTGCTTTCCGACTGGCTGTTGCAGGCGATACATTTCCCCCTCACGATACCATTTCATCCATGTTTTGATCTGTGACACGTTTCGGATGCACAATTCCTCCAGCACCTGCTTGTTAGATATGCCGGCCAACTTCATTTCAATTGCTTTCATTTTTACCTCAACGGGATAACTAACTCTAGTCGCCATTAAAAAAACACCTCCGAATTGATTTCATAAGGTTCAATACCCTATTTTCAACGAAAGGTGTTTTTATTTGTCTCATTTTCTTAGGTCAGTTCC
>NZ_JBHTLT010000059.1:0-1074 GCF_042679045.1 Sporosarcina contaminans
AAAGCGTCCGCCCTGTAGCGCAAATCAACATTACTCAGCGGTATCTAAGTAAAAGGGTGACGTGCAAATCACATCACCCCAACATTTGATTTAGAACCTTTTTATATTAGTCATTTAGGTAACTGTCTTTCCGATGATATGGTATATCTCCGAGAGGAGATTCGATTCCTTCATCATCTAATCTTTCCTCATATTCTTCCGATATCTCGGATTTAACGAAACCGCGGGATTGTCCAGTAATGTCCGTGCTGACAAATTCTTCCATTTCCTCCGCCGCGCCATCCATGATCTTATCATCATATAAAGTATTATAGTCATCATGATCCTCTGTAAAGTCTGATGGTGTTTCCGATGTCCCTGACTTCGCTATTTCCTGAAAACTGTCTTCACTATCACGTGCGATGCCTTTGCGTCGGTCTGCAAAGGAATTCGGTCTTGCCATGATCAATATGTCCTTTTCTGAAGGACGATCATGTGCTATTTGTTGCTCGGTGGTATGTTCTTTGCATCGTGTGGCGTAAGGAATTGCTTCTAATCGTTCTAAAGGAATTTCCTCATCACATATCTCACATCTCCCATATGTCCCGTCCTGAATTGCCTGAAGGGCAATGTCTACCTTTTCTACTTCATCATTAGCGTGTATATTTAGCGCTAGGTCTTTTTGGCGCTCGTATAATTCAGTTCCCATGTCGCCAGGATGATTGTCATACATCGATAATTCTCCTACTTCATCTTGAGCGCTGCCTTTTAGATCTGATTCTTCTTCAGTCTTTGTTAATTCTTTCTTTAATTTCAACAATTCATTTTTAAAGTTGTTTATTTGTGTATTTGATAACATGCTTCGCACATCCTTTTCATTAGTGACGTTAGTATGGACATTGGTGGTGTTGTTCATATCCAATAATTCGTAGCAATTTTGTTTATCAATTCCCTTTTTGTTGACCTGTTTAAACCTGTTTTAAAACATAATAAAGGGGCTGTCCAATAAGTCCCTAAAATAGAACAGGTGGCGAAAAACGAATCGTTTTTCGCCACCTGTTCTTGTATTTTTCTCATTTAATACTGAAAGTAGCT
>NZ_JBHTLT010000060.1:0-1166 GCF_042679045.1 Sporosarcina contaminans
ACCCAAGACGCAACAAGACGACATGAGAGCGCTTTTAAAGCGCGCGTACACTGATAAGGTGTTTAGTGTCGATCACTCAACCAAAGTCGATAAGATGACACGTGGAGAAGCGGTAGACCTATTGATTAGTTACAACGCAAGAAAAAAGTGATATGATGCAAATATAACCGTCAGAAGTTCATCACTACGTAATGATGACTGTAAAAAGCGCCCTGTCCATTGTGGATTAGGGCGCTTTTTTTATTTGAAAATCTTTTTAATCAAAGCGAATATATCAAACGTAGTACGATTGTAAACTTTATTGTATGCATACTTTTTAGGATTCCTAACCCATCCATATCCACGAGGCATTTTAAGACCTGTCCGATGTACTACCTGTCGTTTGATACTTGTACGAGCACTGACACGGCGTTTCAAACTCGGTTTACGCATTCCCACTTTTACTTTCATGCAATCATCCCCTTAATTGCTTCAATTAAAATCTACGTCCATCTTCCAATACAAAATGCGCTTCGTATTTAGCGTCTAATGCTTCAGCGATTTCTATCAATTCATTCTCACTAAAATTATCACGCTTCAGCTTATTGGATATGTTCGACTGTGATGTGCCAATCATTTCAGCAAGTTTCGAAGCAGTAACTCCCCGTTCAACCATTAGCAGACGAATCTTTTTAGCCATTCCCATGTTTACACCATCCTAAAGTTTTATTGTTATCACTATTATAACCTATAACTTCACCAAAATAAAATTAAATTACACTTTAAAGTGAATTATAGTTTACAATTACACTTTAAAGATGTATATTATCATTAATGAGTGAAGTATTTACGTTTTGAAGTGAATTTAGGAGGTGATCGCTATGTCCACATTGCTAAACACAGAAACTACATACATGTCCCTGCAACCATTTAGCAGTGTGGACGAACTCAACGCTAACACTGTTGCTATTCGTGAGCAATTTGCGGATCAACTGACTCCTTCCACACGTGAGGTGTTAGACGTGTTGCATCGTTACTCATGCAAGTTTCCCGGCGTTTGCTATTTATCTAAGAATAAGATCGCTGAAATGGTAGGGGTATCAAGACGTACTGTAATTCGTGCATGTAAGCAATTAGAAGATTTAGGCGTAATTGTTCAGCATGAGTTGAAACGCCATAACGGCGAC
>NZ_JBHTLT010000061.1:0-1295 GCF_042679045.1 Sporosarcina contaminans
AGAGAAATATTGGAAGGCTGGCAAGCCTTTTTTTATTAAAACTTGTGTTGCAACGTTATGTACTTTTCCTCTTCAAAACTCTGTACTTCTATTTTGCACTACACAACTTGTAAACATGGATTCTACGGATATAGTTAAATGGATGCCAAGAAAAAGTGAATTTGATCGTATTAAAAATCAAATTGACTCAATGAATACAGATCAATTAAATGAGGTGTTTGAGGATTCACTTATTAAATCCTCAGACATACTTACCACAGATAAAGAAACGACCGTATGCATATTTCCTGGAAATGATAGAACTCCATATGACATGGTAACAATTGGATCTGGAAAAATTGCCGTCTTTTACATGGGATTTGATCGATATTTTAAATCAGGTATGGCCCATGAATATCATCATAGTGTTTGGATGGAAAAGCATTTTTCGAAAAACAATTATGAAACGGGATTGGATTATTTAATGGTAGAAGGACAAGCCGTAATGTTTGAAACCTTTGTGTTTCCCGACTTAAACAGCAGTTATCTTGTGGTTGACGATGGTTTTAACAATGAGTATTGGAGCAAGGTTGAACCATATCTTGAGAATAGTCTTACTGGAGAATTTCAAGATATGGCGATAAATGGAACTCATGGTTTCCCTAAATATTACTGCTATAGCGAAGGATACAAAATGATTAGATCTTACTTAAATCTGTATCCCGATATGACCGTAGAAGAATGGACTTCCAAAAGTCCGAAAGAAATATTTGAAGAAAGCAACTACATAGCAAACTATCAGTTGATTTTACAATAGGCTACAAAGTTTTTTGGTAATTCCCATTTAACTTTGCGAATCACCTTTTATAGGGAGAGGAAAATAACAAGATTTTAAAGAAATCACTATTCTTTATTGAAAGCTGTATAGCAAACCTCCTCTCCTTCTTCTTATTGACTAAATTTCATTTCGGATGGCGGTTATGATTTTCGCTGTTCTATAGCATTTAAAATATCAAAGTAAAACCCAGCTAGTAAATTGAGGCCACCGAAAATGTCTGTTCATAGTAGTACAAACAATGAGATTTCCCTAAACACGCTTCGGCGCTTGCGGATGCCTCCGCCATAAGTTATGCAGAAAACCACTCTGCATTAATCTGTCCACCTGCTTCCCCTCTTTTTTTCAGAAAATATGTTGCTACATAATTACCAATTCTCCATACAACCTACCCCCCTCCTAATCAATTACTTTTTTTATAATCATTTATCCAAAAACAACAAAGGGGCTGTCCAATAAGTCCCTAAAATAGAACAGGTGG
>NZ_JBHTLT010000062.1:0-1344 GCF_042679045.1 Sporosarcina contaminans
TTAAGATTCTGGATATGAAAGAAAGTGCAGATGATTATAGATTCTTAGTTGAGTCTACTACTCTACCTCCTTCTCATTGTCTAAAATGTGGTACTGTTGCAAACTTATATAAACATGGTAAGAAACAACAGCTATTTTTCGACCTGCCAATGCACGCAAAACGTGTAGGAATTTATGTCAATCGCCAACGATATAAATGTAGGGAATATAATGAAACATTTTTTGAAAATTTACCAGATATGGATGTCAATCGTTCTGTTACTAATAGACTAATAAATTGGATTCAAGAAGCAAGTCTGGAAAAAACATTTACCAGTGTTGCGGAGGAGATTGGCATTGACGAAAAAACTGTACGAAACATCTTTAATGACTACGTTGCTGAACTTGAAGCTCAAACTGATTTTAGAACACCTAAATGGCTTGGTATTGATGAAGTTCATTTGCTTAAAAATTATCGTTGTGTAATTACTGATGTTGAAAACAAGTCGGTAATTGATATTTTACGAAAACGGAATAAAGATGTGGTTATCAGTTACCTTTCAAGACTCCAAGACATTGATAAAATTGAACTTGTAGCAATGGATATGTGGAATCCTTATAAAAGTGCTGTGAATTTAGTGATACCACATGCTAAAATCGTAATTGATAAATTTCATGTTGTTAAATTAGCCAATGAAGCCTTGGAAAAGATCCGAAAGGCTAATCGTCAAAATGTGTCAGCCAAAGAACGTAGGCAACTCATGAGAGACCGTTATGTACTTCTTACAAGACGTAAAGACCTTAATGACTTTGATAACCAAATAAAATTACAAATATGGACTGATATGTTCCCGTTACTTGGTCAAGCATATGAGCTTAAAGAGCAATTCTTTGACATTTATGAGGCTGAATCAATCAACGAAGCCTATAAACTGTATCAAAACTGGTTTTCAAATGTACCTAAAGAATTGATGGCTTATTTTGAGGGTCTAATAAAAGCAATGAATAATTGGGAAGAAGAGATATTCAACTATTTCAATTCTCCAATTACAAACGCCTATACAGAATCCTTGAATCGTTTAATTAAGACAATGAACCATATTGGTCGTGGTTACTCTTTTGAAACCCTCAGAGCAAAAATCTTATTTACACAAGGCTATCGTAAATTAAAAAAGAAAAAGAAATTCAAAGAAGTTGAAGTTACGTTCGGAAAAATGTTACCTGATCATTTCCCGAATTGGGAACAAACTGGCTATGAATGGGTGTATGAGGAAATCTATGGAGCTGATTTTTCCACACTTACCAAGTCTATGGAAGAGGGTACTTTTTAGCCCTCTTTCCACACTATTTTCCGATTACCCGAAA